>JAXDOO010000131.1:0-8020 GCA_034668865.1 Alphaproteobacteria bacterium | reverse complement strand
GGGCCCACGCGGCTGGTGATCGGGCCGACGTGCGAGATCCGCGAGCACGTGACGATGAATACCGGCACCGAGGAGGGGGGTGGGGTAACGGAGGTCGGCGCGCGCTGCATGCTGATGGTCGGCGCTCATGTCGCTCACGACTGCCGCGTCGGCAACGACGTGACCTTCGCCAATAACGCTACGCTCGGCGGCCACGTAAGCGTCGGAGACGGTGTTTTCATTGGCGGGCTCAGCGCCGTGCATCAATTCGCACGCATTGGCGAGGGCGCCATGATCGCCGGCATCACCGGCGTTCCCGGCGACATCATTCCCTTTGGCCTCGCCCGCGGTTCTTATGCTGAACTCGTAGGGATCAACGTGGTCGGCATGAAGCGCCGCGGCTTCACCCGCGATGACATGCGGCGCCTGCGCCGCGCCAATATCGAATTGTTCGGCGGCCCTGGCACCTTTCCCGAGCGCGTCGAGGCGGCCGCGAGGAAATATGCCGGCGATCCCATCGTGGGTAAGGTGATCGCCTTCATCCAGCAGGGCAAGACGCGCGCACTGGTCCAGCCGGCTCGCGGCGCGCTCCGCGATGACTCTGGCTCGGCATGAGCGCAGAGGCGGGCTCCGGACCGCCGGATCAAGGTCCGCTTGCGATCATCTGCGGTGCCGGCACCCTGCCTTTTGCGGTCGCCGATACCGTACGCGCGCGCGGACGCGAGGTGGTGATGTTCGCGCTGCGCGGCTGGGCCGATCCCCAGCGTGTGGCGGCCTACCGGCATTACTGGGGCGCGCTCGGCCAATTCGGCTGGGTCTGCCGTCAGGCCCGCGCCGAAGGCTGCCGCGACATTGTTTTCATCGGCACCATCGCCCGGCCGCCGCTGTGGCGGCTGCGTTTCGATTGGGGCACCCTGCGGATTCTGCCGCGCGTCGCGGCGGCCTACCGCGGCGGCGACAATCATCTGCTGTCGAGCGTGGCCCGCGCCTTCGAGCAGCAAGGCTTCCGCCTCGTCGGCGCGCACGAGGTGGCGCCGGAAATCCTGATGCCTGCAGGAGTTGTCAGCAAACGCCAGCCAAATGCACAGGAGCGCGCGGATATGGCCCAGGCGCTGCGCCTGCTGGAGGCCATCGGGAAATTCGACGTCGGCCAGGCGGCGGTGGTCGCCGGCAATCATGTGCTCGCGATCGAGGGCGTCGAGGGCACCGACCAGATGCTGGAACGGGTCGCCGAAATGCGTACACGCCAGCTCGGCGGAACCGGCGGCGTGCTGGTGAAAGCGCCCAAGCCGGGCCAGGACTGGCGCTTCGATCTGCCGTCCATCGGGCCGCTGACCATCGAAGGGGCAGCCCGCGCGGGGCTGGCAGGCGTCGCTGTGCTCGCCCGTGCCAGCATTGTGGCCGAGCCGCAGCGCATTACGGCGCTGGCCGACGCGCATAACATCTTTGTCGTGGGCGTTAACGCCGACGGGTCGCTGGGATGAGCGCACCGGCCGGATTCGTACCATTGCGCGTTTTCCTGGTGGCCGCTGAGGAATCCGGCGACCGCTTAGGAGCCCCGCTGATGCGCGCGCTCAGAGAACGCCAGAATGAGGTGACCTTCGCGGGTGTCGGAGGGTCCGAAATGGCGCGGGAAGGACTGGTAAGCCGCTTTCCCATCAGCGATCTCGCCATCATGGGATTTAACGCGGTGGCGCGAAAGTTGCCGCTGATCTTCCGCCGCATCCGGGAAACTGCGGCAGCCGTGATCGCAGCCAAGCCGGACGTGCTGGTGATCATCGACAGTCCGGATTTCACCCATCGCGTCGCCCGCCGGGTGCGCAGGAGGGCGCCCGCGATTCCGATCGTGAACTACGTCTCGCCTTCCATCTGGGCCTGGCGTCCCGGGCGGGCGCGCAGCATGCGCCGCTATGTCGATCATGTGCTGGCGCTGCTGCCGTTCGAGCCGCAGGCGCATGAGCGCCTGGGCGGGCCACCATGCAGTTATGTCGGTCATCCCCTGGTGGAGACCGCACCCAGCCTGCGCCCGAACGAAATCGAGGCGGCGCGCCGCCTCGCCGATCCCGCTCTACTGCTGGTGCTCCCGGGCAGCAGAAGGGGGGAAATCAATAGCTTGCTAGATATCTTTGCTAAAGCAGTTGAAGCGCTTGAGCGCACAATTGGTCCGCTTGAAGTCGTCATTCCGGCGGTACCTCATCTCGAAGCGACGCTGCGACAGGAGACAGGCAGCTGGAGCAAGCCGCCGCGCATTGTGGTCGATGCCAGAGAAAAGCAGGCTGCGTTCCGGATCGCGCGCGCGGCACTGACGAAATCCGGCACGGTCACGCTCGAACTTGCCGTTGCGGGTGTCCCAATGGTGACAGCCTACAAGGTGACGGCGTTTGAGGCGCCGATTTTGCGCCGCGTGATCCAGGCGCCGTCGGTGATCCTCGCCAATCTCGTACTGGGCGAGAACGTCGTGCCCGAATTCCTGCAGGAAGACTGCACGGTCGAAAACCTGACGCAGGCCTTGCTGCCGCTTCTTTCGGACACGCCGGAGCGGCAACGGCAGCTGGACGCCTTTGCGCGCCTCGATGCTGTGATGGAAATCGGCGTCGCCCATCCAAGCGCGCGGGCGGCAGAGATTGTACTGCGTGAAGCGCAGCGAATGTCAGGCGAGGGGCCGGCGAAGTGATTGCGCGTTGGGGATCACTTCCGCCGTGATATCGGGATATAGTCGCGCTGCGTGGCGCCGGTATAGAGCTGGCGCGGGCGGCCGATCTTCTGGTTCGGATCTTCAATCATTTCTTTCCACTGACCGATCCAGCCCACGGTGCGGGCGAGCGCGAACAGCACGGTGAACATGGTGGTCGGGAAACCCATGGCCTTGAGCGTGATGCCGGAATAGAAATCGATGTTGGGGTACAGCTTCTTCTCAATGAAATACTCGTCGCGCAGCGCTATGCGCTCGAGTTCCATCGCCACGTCGAGCAACGGGTCGTCCTTGATACCAAGTTCGGTCAGCACTTCGTGGCAGGTCTTCTGCATGATTTTCGCGCGCGGGTCGTAGTTTTTGTAGACCCGGTGGCCGAAGCCCATCAGGCGGAAGGGGTCGTTCTGGTCCTTGGCGCGCTTGATGTATTCCGGAATGCGATCCGGCCTTCCGATCTCCGCCAGCATCTTCAGAGCCGCTTCGTTGGCGCCGCCATGCGCCGGTCCCCAGAGGCAAGCGCAGCCGGCCGCGATGCAGGCAAAGGGATTAGCGCCGGAGGAGCCGGCGAGCCGCACAGTCGAGGTCGACGCATTCTGCTCATGGTCGGCGTGCAGGATGAAAATGCGGTCCATCGCGCGCGCCAGCACCGGATTGGCCTTGTAGTCCTCGGTGGGCACCGCGAAGCACATCCGCAGGAAGTTGGAAGAATAATTCAGCTCGTTCTTTGGATAAATGAAGGGCTGGCCGATGGAGTATTTGTAGGCCATGGCCGCAAGCGTCGGCATTTTCGCGATCATGCGGATCGAGGCGATCATGCGCTGATGCGGATCCGAGATGTCGGTGGAATCGTGGTAGAAGGCCGATAGCGCGCCGACGCTGCCCACCAGGACCGCCATGGGGTGCGCGTCGCGCCGGAAGCCTTGAAAGAACCGGCTCATCTGCTCGTGCACCATGGTATGGCGCGTGACGCGATAGTCGAAGTCGGCCTTCTGCGCTGGCGTCGGCAGTTCGCCGTAGAGCAGCAGATAGCAGGTTTCCAGGAAGTCGCCGTGCTCGGCAAGCTGCTCGATCGGATAGCCGCGATAGAGCAGGACGCCTTCATCGCCGTCGATATAGGTGATCTTGGATTCGCAGCTGCCGGTGGAGGTGTAGCCGGGATCGTAAGTGAACATCCCGCTGACATTATACAGCTTGGAGATATCGATGACGGACGGGCCGATGCTGCCGTCGTAGATCGGGAAATCCCAATTGTTGTCGCCGACGGTCAGTTTGGCGTTCTTGGTTTTTGCCGTCTTCGCGTCCATGATCAAGCCCTCGAAGCTGAGAGTGGACCTCCATTAAGGCCAAACGATTATTCAGAGCCGCGCGAACGGCCGGGCCGCCGGTAGAAGGAAATCCGCTCCGATTGAGGTAGCCCATCCAACTGTGCACTGCAAGATGGAGCCGACCCGCGCCGCAATGTGAAAACCCGATCAGCCGGCGGGATTTCCGGCCTGATCGCGTAACCGTGCCACGCTCTCGGCCTTCCCCAGTACCGTCAGCACGTCAAAAATTCCGGGGGAGGTGACGCGGCCGGTCAAAGCGGTGCGCAAGGGCTGGGCAATCGCTCCCAGTTTTACGCCGGCGCGCTCGGCAAAAGTCCGCACAGCCTGTTCGGCACCGGCGGCGCTCCACGGCTCGACCGCCTCCAGGTCGGGTAGCACGGCCTTGATCAGCGCCCGCGCCTCGTCGGTCATCACGGCCTTGGCCTTGTCGTCGAGCGCGATCGGCCGGTCGGCGAACAGGAAGCCGGCACTGTCAATCAACTCCACCAAAGTCTTGGCGCGCTCTTTCAGGCCGGGCATGGCGGCTAAGAGCCGGCTGCGCACGCCCGGGCTCAATTTGGCCTTCAGCTCCGCACCGCCGGCCAGATGCGGCAGAAGCTGCTCGATCTCGGCCAGAAGATCGGCCTCCGCAGTTTGGCGGATGTAGTGGCCGTTCAGGCTCTCTAGCTTGGCGAAGTCGAAGCGGGCCGGCGAGCGGCCAATCTGCGGCAGGTCGAATGCAGCGATCATTTCCTCAGTGGAAAAAATTTCCTGATCGCCATGGCTCCAGCCGAGCCGCACCAGATAGTTCCGCATCGCCGCGGGCAGATAGCCCATTGCGCGATAGGCATCGACGCCGAGCGCGCCATGACGCTTGGAGAGTTTCGAGCCGTCGGGACCGTGAATGAGCGGGATATGGGCCATCACCGGCACCTTCCAGTCGAGCGCCTGATAGATCTGCGTCTGCCGCGCGCCGTTATTGAAATGGTCATCGCCGCGGATGATGTGGGTAATACCCATGTCGTGGTCGTCCACCACCACGGCCAGCATGTAAGTGGGCGTTCCGTCCGAGCGCAGCAGCACGAAATCGTCGAGATTCTCGTTCTGCCAAGTCACGCGGCCCTGCACCTGATCGTCGACGATGGTTTCACCGGTCTGCGGAGCCTTCAGCCGGATTACCGGTTGCACGCCGGTAGGCGCCTCGGAAGGATCACGGTCGCGCCAGCGCCCGTCATAAAGTTTGGACCGGCCCTCGCGCCGGGCAGCCTCGCGCATTTCCGTCAGTTCTTGCGGTGAGGCGTAGCAGCGATAGGCCTTTCCCGCCGCGAGCAGTTGCTCGGCCACCTCGCGATGACGGGCGGAGCGGGAGAACTGGTACACCGTGTCGCCGTCCCATTCGATCCCGAGCCACGTCAGCCCGTCGATGATTGCGTCGATCGCCGCCTGGGTGGAGCGCTCGCGGTCGGTGTCCTCGATCCGCAGCAGCATCTTGCCGCCGAAACGGCGAGCATAGAGCCAGTTGAACAACGCCGTACGGCCTCCGCCGATATGCAGAAAGCCGGTCGGGGAAGGGGCGAAACGGGTGACGACGGTTTCTGACATACAGGTTATGGAGGATGGAAGCAGGCGTTATGGCGGATGGAAGCAGGCGCCCCCTTAGCATAGCTGGGGGACGAGATGTCAGCCTTTCCTTGGCGATCATCGGGCCCTGTTCTGCGAAATTACCCTTGATGGCGCGACCAGCCTCGCGCGCTAACCGCCCGAACATGCGGGAACATGCGGTAGCCGTCATGCGGACATGATGAGCCATTCCCCGCACTGACCGAAGCCTTGCCTGTTGCGCAATACGCGTCTTTCGGGCACTTGACCTCCCGGATCGGATTCCAGAAAGGGTCGAACCTGGAAACTGCACAGTTCACGGGACTCAAGGCATGACCAGCGGTGACAACGCGGCGGGAGAGGCAGGGCGCGATTTCATTCGCGACATCATGCACGCCGATCTCGAGGCCAAACGGCATAGCACGATCGTCACGCGTTTTCCGCCCGAACCGAACGGCTACCTGCATATCGGCCACGCCAAATCGATCGCGCTCAATTTCGGCACCGCGAATGAATTCGGCGGCCGCTGCCATCTGCGTTTCGACGACACCAACCCGACGAAGGAAGAGCAGGAGTATATCGATGCGATTAAAACCGACGTGCATTGGCTCGGCTTCGATTGGGGCGAGCACCTTTTCCATGCGTCGGACTATTTCGAGCAGCTGTATGAGTGGGCGGAGCACCTGATCCGCGCCGGCAAGGCCTATGTTGATGACCAGTCGGCGACCGAGATGCGTGTCAATCGCGGCACGCTGACCGAGCCGGGCAAAAACAGCCCGTTCCGCGACCGGAGCGTGGCGGAAAATCTCGATCTGTTCCGCCGCATGCGGGCAGGCGAGTTTCCGAACGGTGCGCGCGTGCTGCGCGCCAAGATCGACATGGCCGCCGGCAACATCAACCTGCGCGATCCCGTGATGTACCGCATCCTGCATGCCAGCCATCCACGTACCGGGCCGGAATGGAAGATCTATCCAAGTTATGATTTCGCCCATGGGCAGTCCGACGCCATCGAAGGCGTCACCCATTCGCTCTGCACGCTGGAATTTGAGGACCATCGGCCGCTGTACGACTGGTTCCTGGAAAACCTGCCGGTACCCTCTCGTCCGCGGCAAATCGAATTCGCCCGGCTCAATCTCACTTATACGGTGCTCTCCAAGCGCGTGCTGACCGAGCTGGTGCGCGGCGGGCATGTCAGCGGCTGGGACGATCCCCGCATGCCGACGCTGGCGGGCCTGCGACGGCGCGGCGTGCCGCCGGCGGCTGTGCGCGACTTTGTCGGCCGCATCGGCGTCGCCAAGGCCCACAGCATGGTCGACGTCGGCATGTTCGAATTTTCCATCCGCGAGGCGCTGAACAAGAGCGCGCTGCGCCGCATGGCCGTGCTGCGGCCGCTCAAGGTCGTGATCGAGAATTATCCGGAGGGGCAGACCGAAGAGCTTGATGCGGTCAATCATCCGGACAAGCCCGATGCCGGCACGCGCAAGATTCGCTTCGGCCGCGAGATCTATATCGAGCAGGAAGATTTCATGGAGAATCCGCCGAAGAAATTCTTCCGGCTATCTCCCGGCACTGAGGTGCGGCTGCGCTACGCCTATTTCATCACTTGCCGCGAGGCGGTGAAGAATGCGGCGGGCGAGGTGGTGGAACTGCGCTGCACTTACGATCCGGCGACGCGCGGCGGCAACGCGCCTGACGGCCGCAAAGTGAAAGCCACGATCCACTGGGTTGCGGCGGCGGACGCGGTGTCGGCAGAAGTGCGGATCTATAACCAGCTCTTCACGCGGGAAAATCCCGATGCGGCGAATTTTGCCGCCGATCTCAATGCGCAGTCGCTGGAGGTGATCAGCGATGCGAGGCTTGAGCCCGCGCTGGCGTCCGGCAATTCCGATGAGCCGGTGCAGTTCGAGCGCCAGGGTTATTTCGTGCGCGACAGGGACTCCCAACCCGGTGGGCTGGTGTTTAACCGCACCGTCGGCCTACGCGACACCTGGGCCAAGGTAAGCGGGCAGAAAGCCTGAGCCGTTAGCGGCCCGGTGACGTCGGCTCGCGTCCGAAACCTCCGTTGCTCCCTTGTGGGCGAGATCCAGATTCCGCCGGCAGCGGGAGGCTAAGCCAAATTTTCTCCGGGCGACCGGATTTCGAAATTCGAAAACAAGGCCATTCTGATTTGGTCAACTGTAAATGACTTCGGCAGAAAAGCTGAGCGAGGCACGAACAGCGCTCTCATTCCGTCGGTCACGCGCTGGCCGGTTGTGTAGACGACTTTCAGATTCTCTCGAATCTCGGCGGCACGCCGAGCCAATGTCAGGCCGGCATGGTTCTCACCATTCAGCGCGATGTCCACGAGGACAAGGTCTACCTCAGCGCCGCCCTCCAACAGGGCCAACGCCTGTTCAGCGGTACTGGCAGTTAAAGTCTGGTGCCCTTCGTCGGCCAGAAAGGAGGC
>JAXDOO010000130.1:0-3501 GCA_034668865.1 Alphaproteobacteria bacterium | reverse complement strand
AAGATCACGCGCTGCTGCGTTCGGTGGTGACTTTGCCGCCGGTGCGCAATCGCGGTATCGGCAAGGCTATTGTGACGTCGCTGGAGGCGGAAGCAAGTATTCGCGGCTGCGGCGCAGTCTGGCTGGTCACCGAAAAGGCCGCGGACTTTTTCGTGCGTCTCGGCTACCGCGCCTGCGAGCGCTCGGAAGCCCCGAAAGCGGTGCGTGAGGCGGCGCCGTTCGCGCATCCCAGAGCGGCGGCGGCGATGATGAAGCGGCTGGCTTAGGCTCTGGCGGCAAGTTTACGGTTCGAGTGCGGTTTTGGATTTCGAAGTTCCTCCGCCGGCTTGCGGAGGGCATGAACCGAACTTCAAGTCCACCGCACTAGCAGCGCGCCGCGAACATGGCGTCGATTTCTTTCTGCGAAAGGCAGCCGCGGTCGCCTTCCAACTTCGGTCCGTTTAAGAGCGTCGTACGTTTCTCGACCTCAGCCGCGGCCCCCAGCTCAACATCCTCCAACTGCTCGAACCCACCCCAGATCTGCATTAGGTTGCGGATGTGTTCCTCGATAAACTGCAAGGTGGCAGTCACTTTGGTGATGCGCTGGCCGGCGAGGTCCTGGAAATTGCATGCCTCGATGATGCTGGTCACCTGGTCGAGGATATCGCGCGCAAGATTCTGATCCTGGATATTGTTGATCGCGGCGGCAAGCATCTTGGCGGCTTCCTCGATCTCCTCACTCGCCTGCAGGATGCGATGCGTTGCGGATTCGCTGCCGCCGACTGCGGCATTGAGTTCCTGGCTGACACGCCCCATGTCGGGATTGGTGAAGCTCGTCAGCACGAGGGTAGCAATCTCCTGCTTGGTGCGTTGGACCGCCTCATAGATCGAGCCGAGCCCGCTCTTGAATGCCCCGGTTTCTGCGGCAAGGAATGGCGCGGCTTGCCGCAGGCCGTACGCGCTAATCGCCTCCCGCAACGCCCGTAACTCAGTCATGATCTCGGCGTGGCGCAACGCTGCTTCCGCCGACGGCTCAACAGCGATCGGCGAAGCACGCCTGCCGGTAAGTTCCTCGATGTGGAAAACCTCGCGCCGCCTCGGCATTGTTTGTTCGCTGCTCCCTGGCGCATGGTCCGGCGAAGTGGGAACCGGTTGTCGATAAACGTCATGCGCTGCGTGCCAAGCCAGGCGTATTACACGTAGCGGCTTAACGTCCAGTTCATGCGCGGCGTAACCGCAGCTTAACCATAAGCTCGCGCGCTTCATCGAAAATAAACCGTAACTTGCTGAACGCAGGGTGTAGCAACACGGTAAACGCCGCTTTTAACTAATCGGTCGATTTGGCGCTGTATTCCGGCGGGGTGCCGCGGGCGGTGTCGCCCGCGCAGCGCATGATCCGGCGAAGTGGAAACCGGTTCGCCGATAAGATCATGCGCCAGATTAATAAGTTTGCGCGCGATCGGACGCAAAACCGGTAGCCACTTTTGCTGCTCGCGTGCGTAACGAGGATCAGTTCAGAGTATGCCGATGCAGCGCCCCTTCCTTACATTCCTGATGGTCATTGCTGGAGCAGGTCAAGCCTTTGCACAGGCGATGCCGCCGGACGGCCCCAACCTCGGCGGCGGTTTCATCGAATTCATCTTCAGCGGTGGACAGAGCCGTCACGGCCGGCCGGTGAACCAAGTGCAGCAGGCTTACGTGGGGCACGTCTATGTTCCGGAGCAGTCGATGTATGGCCAACCGCAGCATGTCATTCAGGCATCGCTGCCGCCGCAACGGGTTGCGCCGGATCCGCGGTATCTGAAGCAGGTGGTTGACTACGCCGGCAATGAGCCGCCAGGCACGATTGTGATCAATACGCCCGACAAATTCCTCTATTTGGTGCAGGAAAATGGCACGGCGCTGCGATATGGCATCGGCGTCGGGCGACCAGGCTTCACCTGGGCTGGCGAGCACGAAGTGACCGCCAAGCGCGAGTGGCCGGACTGGCGGCCGCCGCAACAAATGCTCGCACGCCGGCCCGACCTGCCGCGCTACATGGAAGGCGGGCCCGATAATCCGCTCGGCGCGCGCGCTCTCTATCTCGGCTCGACGCTCTACCGTATCCACGGCTCGAACGAGCCATGGACCATCGGCACGCAGGTCTCCTCCGGCTGCATCCGCATGCGCAACGAGGACGTAATCGATCTTTATGAGCGCGTGAAGATCGGCACCACGGTTGTAGTGATCTGACTACAACCCGTTCTATTGTTTCAGTTGGCCTGGCGCACGGAGATCAGAGTATAATCGGGATCGGAGGTGAAGAATTCGCCCAATGGGCACTGCTTCTTCAAGAGCTCGAGCCGATTGCCGCTTTCTTTGCCCTTGCCGACCGGGATCGGATTCATCACCGGGTTCACGCCAACGACGTCGTCCAGATCTTCCTTGAACTTGTCCATGTTTTCGACCGTGAAGCCGACATGGTCCATGCCGGGCGTCAGGATGCTCTGATCGGCATAATTGGTGATCTTCCAGGGCATGATCATCAAGGTGACCTTGCCATCGCTGAGATAGTGATTGGGACCTCCGGCCGGGCGATTCTGCGGGCTTAATTCGAATACGTCCACGTAGAACTTTGCCATCTCGTCAGGGCGCATGGTGCGGAGGGCGACGTGGCTGATGTGACGCGGATTCTGCTCGCCGGTATTTTCGACATAAGCGGCGTGGCGGTTCTTCATGTCCTTCTGCGAAATGTCGAACACGTTACCGTCCGGGTCGTTGGCGGTCAGGCCGGCGAAGGGGCGCGTGCTCGGCCGCTGCACCCAATCGGCTGTGGGATATTTGCTGCGCATGCGGTCGAACACCGTTTCGACGTCCTCCACCTGGATGCCGAAGTGGTCGAGGGTGGCGGGGCGGCCGGCTTTGCGCGGATTGATGTTTAACCCGACATAGCCATCGCCGACGGTAATCGCGCGCGCCGGATTCTTCGTCCCCGACGGCTTCATCCCGAACACGGATTCATAAAACTTGCCGAGCAGCGCATAGCGCTCGCTGACGATCGCAACGTGATTGATTTTGGAAAACATCGGACACTCCTCGCTCGCTAGACCCGGAACACAGCATTCGCCTTGTCGGAAACGCGACGCTCGATGCTGGGGGCGGAGTGTCGTTCCAGACAAGCTATTGTATATCCGGCGGGCAAGTCCGGACAACTGCGGATTTCCGCCGGGTTCGAGCGCCGCGGCAGCACCCCAGCACCGTCCTTAAAGAAAAACGAAGTTCCCGGAACTTCGTGCGCGCGGCAGGCCTTCCCTTGAGTGGGGGCATTCACCAACAGGAGCGTTCAATGAACCGTAAGACTTTACTGTTGGCGTCCGTCTTCCTGGGCGGAAGCGTTCTCGCAGCGGCTGCTCAATCAGGCAGCAGTCCATCCGGCACCGGATCAGGTTCGATATCCGCGGCCACCCATTGCCTTGATGCTTCGGGTCAGCCGAAGCTGAAATCGGCGGCTTCCGGCTCCGGCTCATCCACGGGCGGTAGCAG
>JAXDOO010000129.1:0-6453 GCA_034668865.1 Alphaproteobacteria bacterium | reverse complement strand
CAACCGAAACCCCGCATACCGACGCTTTTATCGAAGTCGATGAAGTGACGCTGCAAGGCGAGATCCGCCGCCTCTATACCGGCTGGATGTTCGCCGCGAGTCCGGGCCTGCATGCGGTGGAGCATCCGATCTACGACATCTGGCTCACCGACTGCAAAGGCGGGCAGGTCGCCGAAGCGCCGGCCGAGCCGGCGGCGCAGCAGCAACCTTCACAGCAGCAAAGACAGCCGGCGCCGCAACAGCGCCGGGCGCCCCCGCGCGATTTCTAATTTAGTTGGAGAGGGCGTGTCGCAACGCCTCGGCGCCCGCCAGCGGGCGGTCGAGCGGCAGTGCGGCGAAATCGGCTTGGCCGACCAGCGCCGCCTCCAGCTGTTTGTGATATTGACGGCGCGGTATCTCGGTGGCGCCGAACGTCTTCAGGTGATCGGTGACGAATTGCGTGTCGAGTAGCGCGAAGCCGCCGACGCGCAGCCGCGCCACCAGATGCACCAGCGCCACCTTGGAAGCATCGCGGGCGTGATGAAACATGCTCTCCCCGAAGAAGGCGCGGGCAAGACTCACGCCATAAAGGCCCCCAACGAGTTCGTCCTGCTCGTATACCTCGATGCTGTGGCAATGGCCGCGCTCGTGCAGCTTGCGATATAGATTGCGGATACGGCTATTGATCCAGGTGCGGCCGCGTCCCGGCTTGGGAGCCGCGCAACCCGCGATCACCGCCTCGAAATTGCGATTGACCGCTACCGTGAAACGGTCGGACCGCACCGTGCGCGCGAGCCGGTCCGGCACATGGAAACGGTCGAGCGCAATGATACCGCGCTGCTCGGGTTCGATCCAATAAAGCGCGTTGTCATACGCGCTCTCCGCCATCGGAAAGATCCCGCAGGCATAGGCCTTCAGCAAAACCTCGGGTGTGATCTCGACGACGCTGTCGCGGCTGGCCATGGGGACTCCCCTGCGGATACAGGACTTTTGCAATCTACGACGCTAGCCGAAGAATGTGGAGCGCCTCTATTAACCCGGCGCTAGGGATGAAGTCTTTAAATTGGCGAAAGTTTGAAAACAAAAACGCGGGGGAGCGTTGACTGCTCGAGACGAATGCGAGGAGAACCGTATGGAGGAGATGCACCCGATACCGGCAGGCGCCACAGGCGCCACTATCCTGGTCGTGGAAGACGAAGTTCTGATCGGCGAAATGGTTGCCGAAGCGCTGCAAGAGCAGGGCTTCCACGTGTTTGTGGCGTCGAACGGGCCCGACGCGCTGCGCTATGTCGAATCGGGAGCGGCGGTTCATGCGCTGTTCACCGATATTCACCTGCCGGGGGGTATGAACGGTTCAGAACTGGCACGCCGCGTGCGCTCGCTGCGGCCGGAGATGCCGATCGTTTATGCATCCGGGCGGTGGCATCCTACCGATCGTGAGCGGTTGGTGCCGCGCTCGGTGTTCCTGCCGAAGCCTTACGACCCACACGACGCGGGCACCCTGCTGATGCGGCTGGTCGCAACGCATTGACCGGAACTGCGCGGCTTCAGCTTTCCATCCCGCCGCCGGCGAGGAACTGCTCGAGCCAGTGAATGTGGTAGTCGCCGTCGATGATCGCCGGTTCCCGCACCAGCGCGCGGAACAGCGGCAGCGTGGTCTCGATCCCGTCCACCACCAATTCGTCGAGCGCGCGCTTGAGCCGCATCAGACATTCCGGCCTGGTCTTGCCGTGTACGATCAGCTTGCCGACCAGGGAATCGTAATAAGGCGGGATGCTGTAGCCCTGGTAGACCGCTGAATCGATGCGCACGCCGAGCCCGCCGGGTGCGTGATAGTGCAGGATTTTGCCGGGCGAGGGGCGGAAGGAAATCGGGTTTTCCGCATTGATGCGGCATTCGATCGAGTGGCCGTGGAATTTCACATCACTCTGCGTCAACGGAAGCTCGCCACCGGCCGCGACGCGGATCTGTTCCAGCACCAGGTCGATGTCGGTGATCATCTCAGTCACCGGATGTTCAACCTGAATGCGGGTATTCATCTCGATGAAATAGAACTGGCCGTCCTCATAAAGGAATTCGACCGTGCCAACGCCGAGATAATTCAGTTCGCGCATTGCGGCGGCGACGGTTTCCCCGATGGCATCGCGCGCGGCCACGTTCAGCGCGGGCGAGGGGCCTTCCTCCCACACCTTCTGATGTCGACGCTGCAGCGAGCAGTCGCGCTCGCCCAGATGGATGGCATTGCCGCGACCATCGCCCAGTACCTGGATCTCGATGTGACGCGGCTTCTGTAAATATTTTTCCAAATAGACGGCGTCGTCACCGAAAGCAGCCTGCGCCTCGGAACGCGCGGTGGAGAGAGCGGTGGAAAGCTCGGCTTCGCTATGGGCCACTTTCATGCCGCGCCCGCCGCCGCCGGCCGCAGCCTTCACCAGCACAGGGAATCCGATCTGGCGGCCGATCGCGAGCGCCTGGCCGTCGGTCGTCACGCCGCCTTCGGAGCCTGGCACCACCGGGATGCCAAGCCGCTGGGCGGTGCGCTTGGCTTCGATCTTGTCGCCCATCAGGCGGATATGCTCGGGCTTCGGCCCGATGAATTGCACTTTGTGCTCACCGAGGATTTCGGCAAAGCGCGCGTTTTCCGACAGGAATCCATAGCCGGGATGCACGGCGTCGGCGCCGGTGATTTCGGCCGCGGCCAGCAATGCTGGAATATTGAGATAGCTGTCGCGCGCCGCCGGGGGGCCGATGCAAACGCTTTCGTCGGCGAGCCGCACATGCATCGCGTCGGCATCGGCGGTGGAATGCACCGCCACGGTGGCGACGCCCAACTCCTTGCAGGCGCGCAACACACGCAAGGCGATTTCGCCGCGGTTGGCGATCAGAATTTTGTCGAACATTTCAGAACCGCTTGCCTGAGCGGGCTGCGACGGACGCTGTCATTCGATGATCATCAGCGGCTCGCCGAACTCCACCGGCCGGCCGTCCTCGATCAGTATCTGCTTCACGGTCCCGGCACGGGGCGCCGGGATCTGGTTCATCGTCTTCATCGCCTCGACGATGAGCAGGGTTTGGCCGGCCAGCACCTTGCTGCCGACCTCGACAAAGGGACGGGCATCCGGCTCGGGCGCGAGATAGGCGGTGCCCACCATGGGCGACGCAACGACGCCGGGATGTTTGGCGGGATCTGGTGCCGCCGCGGAGGTAATGCCGGGGGGAGTCACAGCGGGCGCGCCCGACATCGGCGACATCGGCGCCGCCGCGGTGAACCGGCTGCCGCGCACAACACGCACGCGCAGCCCGGATTGTTCGATCTCGATTTCGCTCAGGCCGGTTTCTTCCAGCAGCGCGGAGAGTTCGCGGATCAGATCCTTGTCCACGGGGGACTTGGCTTCAGATGCGGATTTATCCTTCGGCTTAGAGGCCACTGTTCAACTCTTCTTCTCGGCACCGGTGAGGGCGGCAAGACCGGCGATCGCCAGCGCATAGCCGACGACCCCGAAGCCGCAAAGGCTCGCCTTAGCGGCCATGGCGACGAAGGAATGATGACGAAAACTTTCGCGCGCATGGATATTGGTGATGTGCACTTCGATCACCGGCGTATTCGCCGCCAGGAGCGCGTCGTGAATCGATACCGATGAATGAGAATAACCCGCGGCGTTGATGATGATACCGGCAGCCTTGTTGCCGCGCGCCTCGTGTATCCAGTCGATCAGCTCGCCTTCGCGGTTCGACTGGCGGAATTCGATGGTGAAGCCGTGCGCCTGGGCCGCCTTGCGGCACAGAGCCTCCACATCCTTCAGCGTCGCGCGCCCATACTTCTCCGGCTCTCGCGTTCCGAGCAGGTTCAGATTAGGGCCGTTGAGGATGTAGATGGTTTTGGCCATGACTGATTATCGGCAATTTCGGCGCGGCATCAGGAACAACAGGCGCGCAAGCCGTGCTTTTATAAGTGGCTGCGCGCGCAAGGGGAAGCCGGAGCGGAACGAACCGGGTCCATTTGTTGATAAAGTAGCCGGCGATCTGTCGCCGGAGCTCAACAGGTGGCTTTTCCGCAACGGGCGGCATTGACCTTCTGCTGTAGATTCGCCAGCCCGACCGCGCCGACGACGACCTCCGAACCAATCACGTAACTTGGCGTGCCGCTGAGGCCGAGCGCGTCGGCAAGCTTAAAGCTCTCTTCGATGGTCGCCTTCGGCTCGTCACTGGCCGCGTCCCTTTCCAGCCGGCTCATGTCGAAGCCGGCGTCCTTGGCGGCCGACAGCGCCTGCGCCCGGCTGATGGAACCCCGGTTGCCGAGCAGCTTCTGATGGAAGTCGAGGTATTTTTTGCCAGTCGAATCCTGCATGCGCGCCGCGACTGAAACCCGCGCGGCCTCGACCGAGCCTTCGCCCAGAACCGGGAATTCCTTCAGCACGACCCTGAGCTTCGGGTCGGCTTTCATCAGTTCGAGCATGTCGGAGAGCGCGCGTTTGCAGTAGCCGCAGTTGTAATCGAAGAACTCGACCATGGTGACGTCGCCCTTGGGGTTGCCGAGGACGATCTGCCGCTTGGAATTAAACAGCGCCTCCGCGTGATCCTTCACCGCGCTCTGATGCTTGGCGGCCTCGGCGGCGGCCTGGCGCTTCTCCAATTCCATATAGGCTTCCTGCAGCACCTCAGGATTTTTGACGAGATAGTCCTTGACGATGCCTTCTATCTCCTTGCGCTGGTCAGGAGAGATGCTCTGGGCGGCGGCCGGCAGCAAAAGCACCGCGAGCAGGAGGGCCGTGGTGGCGGCGAATAAACGCAGGAGCGATGTCATCGGCGGTCCTTCTCGGCGTCAATTGACTTTGGCTTGCGAAGAAATGATGTCGTCAGCCTTTACCCAACCCGGGCTGCCGACCGGAAAGCGGGTCTTTGCGCGGGTGGCAAGGTCGCGGGCGGTGCGCGCATCGCCGCGCATCACCGCCGCCAGGGCGGAGGCGAGGTCGGCCTCCGCAAGATCACCCTTGCGGCCGAATGCCATCGCCAGCTGGGTATGGGCTTCCGGACTTTCCGGCTCCTTGGCGATCGCGCCGCGCAATAACGTCACCGCTTCCTCGGCATATTTGTTCTCATTGGAAGCAATCAGCGCCTGCGCCAGCATGATCTGAATCAGCGCCGGATGGGGCGCGATTTTTGCGGCATGCCGCAGGGGCGCGATCGCTGCGGCCGGCTGACCGCTTTCCAGCAGCGCCTGACCCTTGAGCTCATAGAAATAAGGGTTATTCGGCTGCGCCTGGATCAGGCTATCGATCTGGGTCAAGGCGCCGCGCAGATCCGAATGGCGATAAGCCGATATGGCGCGAGCATAGCGCGCCGCCAGACTGGTATCGCTGGCAGGATAGCGTCGCGCGACCGTGTCCGGCCGGTCGATGAAGCCGGAGAGCTTGGCGCGCATAAGGTCATGGCGCAGTTGCAAATCGGCGGAGTCTTTCTTGTCCCAAAACGGGCTCGCCTTGGCGAGCTCACCCAGCGCGGCCACGCGCTCGGCCGGCATCGGATGCGACTGCATATATGGATCGGCGAAGCGCGCCGCGAACAGCAGTTGGTCGGCAAGCCGCTTGAAGGTGTCGTGCATGCCCTTGGCCGATTGGTGGGTGGCGTTGAGGAATTTCACGCCCGCCCGGTCGGCCTGTTCTTCATGCGCGCGCAGATAGGCGAGCAAGGAACGGCGGATCATTTCCTGCGGCGCGGTCACGGCGGCCGCGCCGACATTTGCCGCATTGCTGCTGTTGCTTTGGGAAGCGGCCACCATCGCGCCGATACCCAGCACCATGGCTATGATCGATTGGGTGGAGGCTGACCTCAACTGCTCGCGCAGTTTGGCGAGGTGACCGCCGGCGAGATGCCCGGTCTCATGCGCCAGAACGCCAATAACCTCGTTCGGCGTCGTCGCCTCGCTTAGCACTCCAGTATTAATGAAGATGCGGCGGCCATCGGCAACAAAGGCGTTGAAGGCGCGTTCATTGATAACGACGATGCGGACATTCTGCTGCGCCAATCCGGCGGCGCGCAGGACCGGCGTGCTGTAATCGCGCAATAGCTGCTCGATTTCCGCGTCACGGATGAGCGGCAGACCCTGTGCCTGCGCAGCCGCGGGCATTGCGGCGAGCGCGGCTACTGCCAATGCCGCGAGGCGGGAAGCTGGCGTCGTGCGCTGTCGCTTGCTAGGTCTTTCCGCCGGGCTCATCGCTTTCATGATCTCAAACTGTGCTGGAATGGCGCACGCTAGGGATGTGAAACACGGTGGTCAACAGATGTTCCGGAAGACGCTAAATGCCAAGCAAATCGGCTCAAACGCGCCGCCGCGGCAGCTTTGCGTCTCTCGCAGGGAACCGGCGGAATGCGGCAACAGCGGGGCGGAGCGGGCCTGCTGCCTGCACAGCAATGAAGCTTCGGCGCCATGCTTGAAAAGGCCAAACGACTGATTTCGCCATCGCTGCGCAGCGA
>JAXDOO010000128.1:0-10971 GCA_034668865.1 Alphaproteobacteria bacterium | reverse complement strand
AGTGCCGAAGGCAATGTCCTCCACCGCCTCCGCCACGCTCGCAACCTGGTTCAAAATCAAGGGCGTCAACTATTCGATCTCGTCGGCCTGCGCGACATCGAACCACTGTATCGGCAACGCCGCCGAGATTATTTCCTACGGCAAGCAGGACATGATCTTTGCCGGCGGTTGCGAAGAGTTGGACTGGACGCTCTCGGTGCTGTTCGATGCCATGGGCGCCATGTCCTCGAAATTCAATCAGACACCGGAGAAGGCATCGCGGGCCTATGACGTGGACCGCGACGGCTTTGTCATTGCCGGCGGCGCCGGCGTTTTGGTGTTGGAAGAGCTGGAACATGCGAAAGCGCGTGGGGCGAAAATTTATGCCGAAGTGGCTGGCTATGGCGCGACCTCGGACGGCCACGACATGGTGGCTCCTTCCGGCGAAGGCGCGGTGCGCTGTATGAAGATGGCGCTGGAAAGCGTGAAGATCCCCGTTGACTACATCAACCCGCATGCGACCGCGACGCCGGTCGGCGATCTCAAGGAGATCGAAGCGATTCGCCAGGTGTTCGGCGACAAATGCCCGCCGATCTCCGCGACCAAGTCGTTGACGGGCCATTCGCTCGGCGCGGCCGGCGCGCAGGAGGCGATTTATTCGCTGCTGATGATGCAGAATGGCTTCATCTGCGAGAGCGCCAATATCGAAAATCTCGATCCCGCCATGGCCGACATGCCGATTGTGCGCGAGCGGCGAGATGACGTGAAGCTGAATTGCGTGCTGTCCAATTCCTTCGGATTCGGAGGCACCAACGCGTCAATTGTGTTCAAACGGTTGGACGCGTGATGAACAACACACCGGCAACAGCATTGATGCAGGGCAAGCGCGGCCTGGTGATGGGGGTGGCGAATGACCACTCCATCGCTTGGGGCATCGCAAAAACCTTGGCCGCCCACGGCGCAGAGCTGGCCTTCACCTATCAGGGCGAGGCGCTCGGCAAACGGGTAAAACCGCTGGCGCAGTCGATCGGCTCCTCGCTCGTGCTGCCCTGCGATGTCGAAAGCCTCGCATCGGTCGATGGCGTGTTCACGGCGATTGGGGAGAAATGGGGCGCGCTGGATTTTCTGGTCCATGCCATCGCCTTTTCCGACAAGAACGAGCTGAAGGGCCACTATGCCGACACCACGCGGGAGAATTTCACCCGCACCATGCTGATCTCCTGCTTTTCCTTTACCGAGCTTGCCAAGCGCGCGGCGGCATTGATGCCGGGCGGCGGCGCCATGCTGACGCTTACCTTCGGCGGCTCGACGCGGGTGATGCCGAACTACAATGTAATGGGGGTGGCTAAGGCAGCGCTGGAGGCTTCGGTGCGCTATCTGGCGTCGGATTTCGGGCCGACCGGCATTCGCGTCAATGCCATTTCTGCCGGGCCGGTGCGCACGCTGGCGGGCGCCGGCATTGCCGATGCGCGGCTGATGTTTAATTTCCAGCAGCGGCATGCGCCGCTGCGGCGCACCGTGACGATCGACGAGATCGGCGGCGCGGCGCTCTATCTGCTCTCCGACCTGTCGACCGGGGTAACCGGCGACATCCATTTCGTCGATTCCGGCTACAACACCGTCTCCATGCCGCAGCCGGCGGCGCTGAAGACAGTGGACGAGGCGGAGACCGCGGCCGAAGAGCAGGCGGCGAAAGACGCGGCGCAGTAGCAGCGCAATTCTGGATAAACCTTGGCCTCCGCCAGGCGCCTGTGCGCCGACAATAAAAAGGGCGGCCCGCAGGCCGCCCTTTGATCTCTTGCGTCGACGAGCGGTTTACTCTCCGCCCGCCGCCTCGCGCGGCTCGGCGCTTTCCGCCTTTTGCTTGGCTTCGAGGTCCTCGCCGGTGGCCTGGTCGACGACCTTCATCGACAGCCGCACCTTGCCGCGGTCGTCGAAGCCGAGCAGCTTCACCTTCACCTTGTCGCCTTCCTTGACCACATCGGTGGTCTTGTTGACGCGGTGCGAGGCGAGCTGGCTGATATGCACCAGCCCGTCCTTGGAGCCGAAGAAGTTGACGAAAGCGCCGAAGTCCATGGTCTTGACGACAGTGCCCTCGTAAATGTGGCCGACCTCCGGATCCGAGGCGATCGACTTGATCCAGTTGATCGCCGCCTTGATCGAGTCGTGATTGGCGGAAGCAACCTTCACCGAGCCGTCGTCCTCGATGTTGATCTTGGCGCCGGTCTTTTCCACGATCTCGCGGATTACCTTGCCGCCGGTGCCGATCACTTCGCGAATCTTGTCGACCGGAATGTTGAACATCTCGATGCGCGGAGCATGCTCGCCAAGCTCGGCGCGAGCCGAAGTCAGCGCCTTGGCCATTTCGCCGAGAATGTGCAGGCGGCCGTCCTTGGCCTGGCCCAGCGCAGTCTGCATGATCTGTTCGGTGATGCCGGCGATCTTGATGTCCATCTGCAGCGAGGTGACGCCGCGTTCGGTGCCGGCCACCTTGAAGTCCATGTCGCCGAGATGATCCTCGTCGCCGAGGATGTCGGACAGCACGGCATGGCGCTTGTCTTCCAGGATGAGGCCCATGGCGATGCCCGCCGTCGGCCGCTTCAGCGGCACGCCTGCGTCCATCAATGCCAGCGAGGTGCCGCAGACCGTAGCCATCGAGGACGATCCGTTCGACTCGGTGATCTCGGAGACGATGCGGAGCGTATAAGGGAATTCGTGGTGCGCCGGCAGGATCGGATGGATTGCGCGCCAGGCGAGCTTGCCGTGCCCGATCTCACGCCGCCCCGGCCCGCCCATACGGCCGGTCTCACCCACCGAGAAGGGCGGGAAGTTGTAGTGCAGCAGGAAGGTTTCCTTATAGGTCCCCTGTAGAGCATCGACGAATTGTTCGTCCTCGCCGGTACCCAGTGTGGCAATCACCAGCGCCTGGGTTTCGCCGCGGGTGAACAGCGCCGAGCCGTGGGCGCGCGGCAGCACGCCGACTTCGGCCACGATCGGGCGGACGGTCTTCAGATCGCGTCCGTCGATGCGTTTGCCGGTGTCGAGGATGTTCCACCGCACGATCTTGGCTTCGAGTGACTTGAACACGCCGCCGATCTGCTGCTTGTCGAAGCGGGCTTCGGCGCCTTCCGGGAAGAAATGCGCCATAACTTTCTGCTTGGCGGCTTCCACCGCGTCCTGACGCACCGACTTCTTCGCGATGGCGTAGGCAGCGCGCAGGTCGTTTTCGACGATGCCGAGCATTTCCTTTTCCAGCGCATCGGCGTCCGGAAGCTGGAAGTCGCGCGGCTCCTTCGCCGCCTTCTCCGCGAGCTGGATGATGGCGTCGATCACCGGCTGGAAATGCCGATGTCCGAACATCACTGCGCCGAGCATGATTTCTTCGGTCAGCTCCTTGGCTTCCGATTCCACCATGAGCACGGCGTCGGCAGTGCCGGCCACCACGAGGTCGAGCTGGCTCTCCACCATCTCGTCGAGCTGCGGATTGAGAACGTATTCATTGCTGACGAAGCCGACGCGGGCGGCGCCGATCGGTCCCATGAATGGCGCGCCCGAGAGCGTGAGCGCGGCCGATGCCGCCACCATGGCCACGACGTCGGGATCGTTCTCGAGATCGTGCGACAGCGTGGTGACGATCACCTGCGTGTCGCAGCGATAGCCCTTGGCGAATAACGGGCGGATCGGACGGTCGATCAGGCGGGAAACCAAGGTTTCCTTTTCGGTCGGCCGGCCTTCGCGCTTGAAATAGCCGCCGGGAATACGTCCGGCAGCGTAGAATTTTTCCTGGTAATTGACGGTGAGCGGAAGGAAATCGATGCCTTCCTTGGGCTGCTTCGCCGAGACTACCGTGGCGAGTACTTTGGTTTCGCCGTAAGTGGCGAGCACGGCGCCGTCAGCAAGGCGGGCTATCTTTCCGGTCTCGAGGGTTAGGGTGCGTCCACCCCAATCGAGTTCAACACGATGGATATCGAACATTGTGGTCGTCTTTCATGGTTTTCGCGGAAGGACGAAAGCCATGAGCAAGACGGCGAGAAGCTGCGCGCACGCGTGAAGCGAGCGGCTGCAGCGTCTGGCGATCCTGCCATGGCTTTCATGTCTTCCTCGGTTTGCGCGGGCGTATCAACGTCCGGCGTCTTGGAGGACGGCCTTATTGCCGTCCGGCCTATTGGCGGGCGAATGCGCCCGCTCACGATCGCGCGGACATTCCACGCGGAATTTTGCTCAGCGGCGAATGCCGAGTTTTTCAATGATCGTCTTGTAGCGCGCCTCGTCGGTGCGCCGCAGGTAGTCGAGCAATTGCCGTCGCGTGGAGACGAGCTTCAACAGCCCGCGCCGCGAATGGTTGTCTTTCACGTGGGTCTTGAAGTGTTCGGTGAGGTTGTTGATCCGTTCGGACAGGATCGCCACCTGCACTTCGGGCGAACCTGTGTCGCCCTTCTTGGTCGCATAGGTCTGGATTACTTCGGCCTTGCGGCCGGCAGGAATCGACATCGTCAAACACCTTTCTAACGGCCGGCGCTACCCAGAAGGCCGGCTAAGTTGAACACGCGCTTGGGGACGATCTCGCCACGGTCAACTTCGGCCAGGGCGATCAGTTGCCCGGATGCCGTTACATGGACCGTGCCGCGGAAGATGGGTGCGTCCCGTCCGCGCAACAATACGGCCTGCCCCCTCTGGAGCCGGGCCGCGTCTGCCTTGCTGACGGCCAGCGCCGGGATGTCGTCCAGCGCGGTCTCAACGGGCAAAAGAGCATCGGCGAGGTTGCCCTCGCCGATGGCGGCTCTATGGCATAAAGCCTCCAGTTGTTCCAGTGAAATCATCAGCTTTTCGGCGAAGGGACCGACCGAAACCCGGCGCAAGGCGGAAACATGGCCGCCGCAGCCGAGGATTTGACCCATATCCCGGGCGAGCGAGCGCACGTAGGTGCCCTTGCCGCACTCGGCCTCGAACAGGCCATGATCGGGGTCGGGAACCGAGACCAGGCTGAGCCGGTGGATCTCGACCGGGCGGCTGGCCAGGTCCACGCTTTCCCCGTCACGAGCCAAGTCATAGGCGCGCTCGCCCTCGACCTTCACCGCGGAATAGCGCGGCGGCACCTGCTCGATGGTGCCGGTGAAACGCGGCAGCAGGGCGCGAATGGCGTCCTCGGAGGGCCGGTCCGCGGAACTGTTCACCACGCGCCCCTCGGCGTCGTCGGTGTCGCGCTGCTCACCCCAGCGCACGGTGAAAAGATAAACCTTCCGGCCGTCCATGACGAAAGGAACGGTCTTGGTTGCTTCCCCGAGCGCAATCGGCAGGCAGCCGGAGGCGAGCGGGTCGAGCGTGCCGGCATGGCCGGCGCGCTTGGCCGCGAACAGCCGCTTCACCACCGCCACCGCATGGGTCGAGGTCATCCCGACCGGCTTGTCGAGCACCGCCCAACCATGCACGTCGCGCTTGTCGTGCTTGCGCTGACTGGGCGCTGCGCTGTCATGCTGCGGAACTTGCGCAACCGGCGTCTCCAAGGAGGCCGGAGGCAATTGTTTCAGTTCCCGATCGCTCACTTGCCGCCGTCCTCATCCAGGTCGCGCCGCACCGCCGGCGTCTGCAGCAACTTGTCAATGCGCTCAGCCTCATCGAAGCGCTCGTCCAGCATGAAGCGGATGTCGGGCGCGAATTTCAGATTGACGCGATGGGCGATCTCGCCGCGGAGAAATTTCTTGTTGCGGTCGAGCGCGGCCAGCACGTCCTTGGTGTCCTTGCCGCCAAGCGGCATCACGTAAATCGTGGCCATCCGCAGATCCGGCGACATGCGCACCTCCGGCACCGTGATCAGATGCCCTTCCAGCACCGAATCATGCACATCGCCGCGCGCAAAAATTTCCGCCACCGCATGACGCACCAGCTCGCCCGCGCGCAAGGCGCGTTGCGTGGGCATCTTGCCGGTCTCACGTTTATGGCCTTTGGCCATTGCAAACCTCATGACATGTTCGGCATGGCGGATAGGTTCCCGGCCATGGACCTTTAATGCCTGCGCTGTAGTTCGTGGATGCCCACAAAAATCGGGCACGACGCGAGAACCGATCCTGCCCGTCTGAGACTTGGACTCAGAGCGAGCGTTGAATCGTCTCCACCCGGTAGCATTCGATCACGTCGCCGGCGCGCATGTCCTGGTAGTTCTCGAAGGCCATGCCGCATTCCTGTCCGGCGGTTACTTCCTTCACGTCGTCCTTGAACCGCTTGAGTTGCGACAGCTTGCCCTCGTGCACCACGACATTATCGCGGATCAGGCGGACATTGGCGCCGCGCTCCACAGTGCCATCGGTGACGCGGCAGCCGGCGATCTTGCCGACCTTGGAGACGTTGAAGATTTCCAGAATCGTCGCATTACCCAGCATGGTTTCGCGCAGCGTCGGCGCGAGCAGGCCGGACATGGCCTTTTTCACGTCGTCGACCAGATCGTAGATGATGTTGTAGTAGCGGATTTCGATTCCGGCGCGCTCCGCCGCCTCGCGCGCTTCCTTATGCGCGCGCACGTTGAAGCCGATGATCGGAACGCCGGAGGCTTCCGCCAGCGTGACGTCTGATTCGGTGATGCCGCCGGCGCCGGCATGCAGGACGCGCGCGGCAACTTCCTCGGTCCCGAGCTTGTCGAGCGCCTGAATGATGGCCTCGACCGAGCCCTGCACGTCGCCCTTTATGATCAGGGGGAATTCCTTGCGGCCGCTGGTCTTGAGCTGGCTCATCATCTGCTCGAGCGAGCCGCGCATGCCGGTGGCGCGCGCGGAAACTTTTTCCCGCTTCTGCCGGGCACGGTAATCGGTGACTTCGCGGGCACGCGCCTCGTTTTCAACCACCGCGAGGCGGTCTCCGGCATCAGGGGTGCCGCTGAAGCCCAGCACCTCGACCGGCGTAGACGGACCGGCGCTGTCGACCGGCTTGCCGAGATCGGAGAGCAGCGCACGCACCCTGCCCCACTCCGCGCCAGCGACGATCAGGTCGCCGACCTTGAGCGTGCCGCGCTGGATCAGAACAGTGGCTACCGGGCCGCGTCCGCGATCCAGCTTGGCTTCGATCACGGTGCCTTCGGCCGGACGGCCGGCATTCGCCGTCAGCTCAAGGATTTCCGCCTGCAACCCGACAATTTCGAGCAAGCGGTCAAGATTGAGCTTCTTGGTGGCGGAGACTTCAACGTCAAGCACGTCGCCGCCGAGCGATTCCACCTGCACTTCATGTTGCAGCAATTCCGTGCGCACACGCTCCGGCTTGGCATCCGGCTTATCGATCTTATTGATGGCGACGATCAGTGGCACTTTCGCCGCCTTGGCGTGGTGAATGGCTTCCACCGTCTGCGGCATGACGCCGTCGTCGGCTGCGACCACCAGAATGACCACGTCGGTTACTTTCGCGCCGCGCGCGCGCATCGCCGTGAAGGCGGCGTGACCGGGGGTATCGATGAAAGTGATCTTGCTGCCATTGGGCGCGGTCACCTGATAGGCGCCAATGTGCTGGGTAATGCCGCCGTGCTCGCCGGCCGCCACCTCGGTTTGGCGGATGGCATCGAGCAGCGAAGTCTTACCGTGGTCGACGTGACCCATCACCGTGACGACCGGCGGACGCGGCTGCATCGCTGCCGGATCGTCGGCGGTGTCGAACAAACCTTCTTCCACGTCGGATTCGGCGACGCGGCGCACGCTGTGGCCCATTTCTTCGGCGACAAGCTGGGCGGTATCGGCGTCGATCACGTCGGTGATCTTCACCATCTGACCCTGTTTCATCAGCAGGCGGATCACGTCTACGCCGCGCTCGGCCATGCGGTTGGCGAGTTCCTGGATCGTGATGGCTTCCGGAATAATGACTTCCCGGATCAACTTTTCCTTCGGCTCGTCGCTCGCATGCCCCTTCAAGCGCTGCGTGCGGCGGCGGAATGAGGCGATCGAACGCTCGCGCACCTCGTCGGCGGTGAGCGCGGTGACCAGGGTCAGGCGACCGCGCTGTTTCTGCGGGCCGCGGGGAGCGGGCTTGGGCGCGGCGGCAGGACGCGCAGCCCCGCCGGCACCGCGCCGCGTCGTGCGCGGTGCATCATCCTCCTCCGCCTCGGGAGCGAGCGTGCGGGCATGCGGGCGCTTGACTTCTTCCTCGCCGCCAAGGCGCTTTTTCGCGACCTCATCGGCCTTACGCTTGGTTTCTTCGTCGTGGCGCCGCCGCTCGTCCTCCTCACGCTTGCGCGCTTCCGCGGCTTCTCGCTCTGAACGATCGACGACATCGCGGCTGGCGCGGCGGCGGGCCTCTTCCTCGGCGTGCTTGCGCTCTTCGGCTTCGCGAACACGGAAATCGGTCAATGCATTGGCGCGTGCACTCCGTTCCTCCTCGGAAAGCGTACGCAGCACGACGCCTGACGGCTTGGTCGAAGGCGCAGGCTGCGGTGCGGCAGCGGTCTTGGCTCCCGGGCGCGGGGCAGATTTCATTTCTGGGGCGGGCGCAGCCGGCGCCTCCGCCTTCGGCTCTGGAGCTGTCCCGATTACGCGGCGCTTTACCTTTTCTACGACCACCGACTTGGTACGGCCATGGCTGAAGCTCTGGCGCACGATGCCGGTCTCGGCGCTGCGCTTGAGCGTCAAGGTTTTGCTGCTCATGCTGAGCTTTTTTTCGCCAGGGTTACTGTTCTCAGCCATTCAATTCTGATCCTTGGGCAGCCGCTTTCGCGTAGTCCGTTCAACCCGTTGCTCCGGTTTACCGGCCCGGAAACGGTCAAGCCGCGCACAGCGCGCGATAAAAGTCTCGGTGGCAGGTCCTGCGAGCAGGGCTGCATGTATCACATTTGGGCGACCCAATGCCAAATCCAATTGGGCGGAGGGGAAGGAGCTTATGACCGCGATCTGCCGCCCCTCGCTTTCCGATTGTTTGCGCAGGGCTTCCACCTTGCGAACGCCGTCCGCCGCGGCATCCGCCGCGTGCAGGACAGCCACGGCCTGACCCCGCACCAGCGCGGTTTCGACCTTGCTGAAGCCGGTGACCGCCTGCCTGCCCTTGCCGGCGATGGCCAGGGCATCGAGCGCGGCGCGCTGCAGCAGCCGCTCGGTGGCTTCAACGAAACCGTCGGGAATCGTGACCGAACGGCCAAACCCCCGCGCAAAGGCGCCGCGGCGAACCGCTTCGGCCAAATCCGCGCGGCTAGCGGTGACCCAAAGGCCACGGCCCGGCAATTTTCGCTTGAGATCCGGAACCACCTCGCCATGCGGACCAACCACGAAGCGGATCATCTCGGCGACCGGCCTCACCTGCCGGCTCACGACGCACAGCCGTTCGCTGCCGGCGCCGAGACTTCTCGGTCCGGTGTCGAAATCGGTTTGGTGCATCTGAGCCAGCATTCCGTTTCCTGCTCTTAAGCCTGCGACTCGGTCTCCGCCGTCTCGGCGGAGACTTCTTCCACCCGCGGCGCAAGATCGGCTTCGCTGATCCAGCCGGCCTTCACGCGCGCCTGCATGATCAACGACTCGGCCTCTTCGCGCGAGATTTCCAAGCCATCCAGGATCCCAGGATGCTTCTTGGTCTCGCCGTCCTTGCGCTCGGTCCAGCCGGCGAGATCGTCGGTAGCGCAATCTGCGAGATCTTCCACGGTTTTCACGCCGCCCTCACCCAGCTTGACCAGCATGCGCGCGGTGACCCCGGGGACATCATTCAGTTCATCTTGCACGCCTAGCTCCTTGCGTTTTTCGTCAAGCTCAGATTCCTGCCGATCGAGATATTCCTGCGCGCGTTCCTGCAGCTCGCGCGCCGTTTCTTCATCGAAGCCCTCGATGCTGGCGATTTCCTTCTGATCGACGAGCGCAAGCTCCTCGACGGAAGTGAAGCCTTCGGATGCCAGCAACTGCCCGACCACTTCATCGACATTCAGCGATTCAATGAAGATGCGCGTGCGGTTCTCGAACTCCGCCTGCCGATGCTCGGACTCTTCCTGTTCGGTCAGGATATCGATGTCCCAGCCGGTGAGCTGGGAGGCGAGCCGCACATTCTGACCGCGCCGACCGATCGCCAGCGAAAGCTGCGCGTCCGGCACCACTACCTCGATGCGCTCGCGGTCTTCATCGAGCACGACCTTGGCGACTTCGGCCGGGGCTAGCGCGTTCACCACAAAGGTGGCGATGTCTTGCGACCATGGAATGATGTCGATCTTCTCGCCCTGCAGTTCGTTCACCACCGCCTGCACGCGCGAGCCGCGCATACCGACGCAGGCGCCGACTGGATCGACCGAAGAGTCGCGGGAAATGACTGCGATCTTGGCGCGCGAACCGGGATCGCGGGCCACCGCCTTGACCTCGACAATGCCATCGTAGATCTCCGGAACTTCCTGCGAGAACAGCTTCGCCATGAATTGCGGATGTGTGCGGGAGAGGAAAATCTGTGGCCCGCGCGGTTCGCGCCGCACATCGTAGATATAGGCCCGGATGCGGTCGCCGTTTCGGAAAACCTCACGCGGCAGCATCTCGTCGCGACGGACGATAGCTTCGCCGCGGCCGAGATCGACCACCACGTTGCCGTATTCCACGCGCTTGACGATGCCGTTGACCACGTCGCCAATGCGATCCTTATATTCCTGGTACTGGCGGTCGCGCTCGGCCTCGCGCACCTTCTGCACGATCACCTGCTTGGCCGATTGCGCGGCGATGCGGCCGTATTCCAGCGGCGGCAGCGTGTCAGCGATGGTGTCGCCGACCTGGGCTGCGGGATTGCGCTTCTTGGCCTCGTCGAGGCTGATCTGGTTCGACGGGTTCTCGACGTTGTCCACCACAAGCATGTGCCGCGCCAGCCGCAATTCGCCGGTCTTCGGGTTGATCTCGGCGTGGACGTCGGTTTCGGCGCCGTAGCGCGACCGCGCGGCTTTGGCGATCGCGTCCTCCATCGCCGTGACCACGATGGTCCGGTCGATCGACTTCTCGCGGGCTACCGCATCGGCAATCTGCAACAGCTCGAGCCTGATGGCGCTGACAGCCATCGCTATTCTCCTTCGTG
>JAXDOO010000127.1:0-5898 GCA_034668865.1 Alphaproteobacteria bacterium | reverse complement strand
CGCTCCCGTCCAACGCCGCTCAAGCGGGTCGGTAAGGGGAGAACTTGGCATGACGATGCTTTCCGCGCGCATCCGGTTTTTCGTCGGTGCTCTGGCGCTATTATTCGTCGTGACTTTGGCGCAGCCGGGCAGCGCGCAACAACGCAACCCCGACAACTCGGTCAACCCCACCGCCAGTTCGGTAAAGGAAGATCAGTTACTGCGCGAGCTCAATCGGGTGCAGGGCCGCGTGACTCTGCCGGACCGGAAGTCCGGCGTCGTCGAGCAGCCCGCGGGGCGGGACTGGCGGCAATTCCACCAAGTGACCCTGAAGTGGATCGGCATCATTTCAATCATCGGTGCGGCGGCTGGGATCCTGATTTTTTATCTCATACGCGGCATGGTGCGAATTCAGGCTGGACGCTCGGGCCGAGTGATCGTGCGCTTCAATGCTTTCGAGCGCTTCGTGCATTGGATGACGGCGACCTGCTTCGTCGTTCTGGCGATCTCCGGCCTTAATATTACGTTCGGCAAGAGCCTTTTGTTGCCGCTATTGGGACCCGAGGCCTTCACCACCTGGTCGCAAATACTGAAGTATCTGCATAACTATCTCAGCTTCCCCTTCACCATCGGCGTCGTGTTGATCCTGTTGATGTGGATCGGCGGAAATGTTCCCAACAGGGTCGACCGAGAATGGCTCCGGCGGGGCGGCGGCATTGTTGGCGACGATCACCCTCCGGCCTACCGCTTCAATGCCGGCCAGAAGTTGATCTACTGGATCGTGGTGCTCGGTGGCGGCGCCATCGCAGTCAGCGGCTATCTCCTGATGTTCCCCTTCTACGGCACTGGCATCGCCGGGATGCAGGTTGCCCAAATCGTGCACGGCGTGGTCGCGGTGCTCTTCGTGGCGGCTATGCTTGGGCACATCTACATCGGCACCATCGGTATGGAAGGCGCCTTCGAGGGGATGTCTGAAGGGACTGTTGACGTCAATTGGGCCCGGCAGCACCATAGTCTCTGGCTGCAGGAGGAAATGGCTCGCACCGGCCCCAACGAATCACAACCCCAACCGCGGGGCAGACCCGCGGCAACGCCTGCGGAATAGCTGACACTCTCTCCTCCAACTTTAACGCCCGGCGGAATCCCCGCCGGGCGTTTTTGCTATAAGGGACCATGCGCATCATCGGATTGGCGGGCTGGAGCGGCTCCGGAAAGACCACCCTGCTCACCAAGCTCATTCCCGATCTCGTTGCCCGCGGGCTTACGGTTTCGACCGTCAAGCACGCGCACCATGCCTTCGATGTCGATCAGCCGGGCAAGGATTCTCATACCCACCGCATGGCTGGCGCCAGCGAAGTGCTGATCGGCTCGGCCGCCCGCTGGGCGCTGGTGCATGAGCTGCGCGGCGCGGCCGAGCCGACGCTGCGTGATCTGCTCGCCAAGCTGGCTCCGGTCGATCTGGTGATCGTGGAAGGCTACAAGCGCGAACCGCACCCCAAATTGGAAGTGCATCGCGCGGCCGTCCGCAAGCCACTGCTGCATCCGGACGATCCGCATATCGTCGCGATCGCCTCCGACCAGCCGGTCCAGGCGGGGGTGCCGGTGGTCGCCCTCGACAATGTGGAAGCGATCGTGGATATCATCCTGCGGCATGCCGCCCCAATCGGCGCAGCGGGAAGCCGCTGATGGCGCAGCTCACCGACGATTGCTTCGCATTTTCCGGGCCGCTGCTTCCGCTCGAGGAAATGGAGCGCCTGATCCAGCAGCGCGTGCAGCCGATCACCGGCAAGGAAACCGTCGCGTTGCGCGACGCTGCCGGGCGGGTGCTCGCTACCGATGTGATTGCCCCGCTCGATTTACCGCCTTTCGACAATTCCGCGGTTGATGGCTATGCCGTGCGCCACCGCGACCTGAAACCCGAGGCGGAGACCAGCCTCAAACTCGCCGGGCGCGTGATGGCCGGGCATCGGCCGCCGGGAGAAGTGGGCGCCGGTCAGGCGGTTCGGATCTTCACCGGCGCCGCCATGCCAGCGGACGCCGATACAGTCTTCATGCAAGAGGACGTAAAGACCGAAGGCGATACCGTGATCGTACCGCCTGGCCTGAAGCCGGGCGCCAATCGGCGCTTCGCGGGAGAAGACGTGAAGGCAGGCGCGCTGGCGCTGCCAGCCAGCCGCGTGCTGTCGGCTGCGGATATTGCGCTGGCCGCCGGCCTTGGAATTACAGCGCTCGAGGTGCGGCCACGCCTGCGCGTCGCGCTATTCTCCACCGGCGACGAGATCGTCGAGCCCGGCGCCGCGCGTCCGGCGTCCGCACTGTTTGATGCCAATCGAGCGCTGCTTAACGGCTTGCTGGTGCGGCTGGGTACGACAGTCAGCGATCTCGGCATCGTTCCGGATAATCCCGATGCGTTGCGGGCCGCCATCGGCGAAGCCGCCAAGACGCATGATCTGGTGCTCACTTCGGGCGGCGTCTCGACCGGCGAAGCCGATCACGTGCGCGCCGCGGTTGAGAGCATTGGCCGGCTGGTGTTCTGGCGGGTCGCGATCAAGCCGGGACGCCCGGTTGCCATGGGCGTGGTCGAAGGCGCGGCCTTTGCCGGCCTGCCGGGCAATCCGGTCGCGGCCTTCGTCACCTTCGTACGGGTGGTGCGGCCATTGCTGTTGCGGCTGAGCGGGGCGTCGCCGCAGACGCTGGTGCCGCTGCCGGTGAAAGCTGCCTTTTCCTATCGCAAGAAGAAAGGCCGCCGCGAATATGTCCGCGTGGCTCTGCGCCGCACGGCCGACGGCGGCGTCGAGGCGGTGAAACACCCGCGGGAAGGCGCGGGCGTGATCACATCGCTAACGGAAACGGATGGGCTTGCGGAGCTTGCCGACGACACCACGAAGATCGAACCTGGCGCGATCGTCGGGTTCTTATCCTATGCGTCGCTGGTGGGCTGACGTCAGTGCTCGCAGAGGTACTCAGCCGTCGGCGAGTCGGTGAAGTCGGCAAGGATCAGTGCCCAGGCGCTCGGGACCTCGCAGCCTTCTTCCCTGACATTGTCGGCGGTCGGCATCGCCATGGCCACGGTCTGCGGCGCCTTCTTCGTCCTGGAGAAGACCTGGCGGAAGCTCCAGCTTGGGTGGATGCGCGCGCCTTCGGTGGTGTATCTGGTGCCGGTGGGCTTTTGCACCGAATTCAGCGCCAAAACTGCACCCAGCGCGAGAACGACAACGGCCAGACAGGAAACGAGAAATACGCGCATTGTCTTCCTCCCCAGGAATCCGACCTTATTGCGGGCATTATGGACCGGGGTCGGAAGAGATCAAGTGAGTAGATAGTCGCGGGCTATGCTTTCGCATGCTGCGCCGCAATCTCCTCTGCCCGTGCCGCGTCCTCGGGGGTGTTGACGTTGAAGAAGGGGTCGACCGGGGCATCCGGCCACTCCGCCAGGGCCACCCCATGCCGGTAGGTCCAGACCTCGATTTTCCGCAAATCCTCCTCGACCAAGGCGTGGCGCAGGTTGTCGCGCAAAGCGACCGGCCACAGCCCAGCCACCGGATGGCGCCACTCTCCGGATTTGGCGCAGGCCAGCGGCGCACCGGCTTCGGCCCGCGCCGCATGCAACCGGGCGATCAGATCGCGCGGCAGGAAAGGACAATCGCCTGGGACGCTGCCGATCCAGGCTATCGCCGGCGCATGAGCGGCAGCCCAATCTAACCCGGCCAGAATACCGGCCAGCGGGCCGGCAAAGCCGGGCACGTCGTCAGCCACGACGGGCAACCCGGTGGACGCAAAGCGCCGTGGATCGCCGTTGGCGTTAAGAATGATCCCGCTGCATTGCGGACCCAGGCGCTCCAGCACACGGTCCAAAATGCTGACGCCGCCGATGCGCAACAGGGCCTTGTCGCCTCCGCCCATGCGCCGCGCCAGCCCTCCGGCCAGCACCAGACCCAGCGTGGGAGGCGTCTGCACCACCGTCATCGCTAGTCGTCGTGTACCGCCGCCTTGCGGCGGGTTTTGGCGCTCTCCTCCTCGACATAAGCGAGGTCCTGGTCGAACACGATACGGGATTCGCCCGCCAGCGCGACGAAGCGTTTGCCGCGCGCCCGCCCGATCAAGGTGAGATTGGATTTGCGCGCCAGCTCGACGCCCCAGGCGGTGAAGCCTGAGCGCGAGATCAGGATCGGAATGCCCATGCGGAGTGTCTTGATCACCATCTCGGAGGTGAGCCGGCCGGTGGTGTAGAAGATCTTGTCGTCCGGCCGCACCTTATGTTGGAACATCCAGCCGGCGATCTTGTCGACCGCGTTATGTCGGCCGACGTCTTCCATATAGACCAGCGGCTGATCGCGCTCGGCCAGCACGCAGCCGTGGATCGCGCCAGCCTCGAGGTAGAGTGAAGGCGTGGTGTTGATCTTGTTGGTCAGCGCGTAGAGCCAGGACGTGCGCAGTTCCGCGTCCGGCAGATTGACGTTCTCCAGCGCTTCCATCAAATCGCCGAACACCGTGCCTTGCGCGCATCCGGAGGTTTGCACCTTCTTCTTCAGCTTCTTTTCGTAATTCGTCTTGCGCTTGGTGCGCACCACGACAATGGCAAGTTCTTCGTCATAATCGACGCTGGTGATGACGTCATCTGGCAACAGCATGTGTTGGTTGAGCAGATAACCGATGGCCAGATATTCGGGATAGTCACCGATCGTCATCGCCGTGACGATTTCCTGCGAATTGAGAAAAATTGTCAGCGCGCGCTCCACCGTCACCGCGGTTTCGATCGTCGCGCCGGTTTGATCGACGCCTTTGACGCGCTCGGTCAGCCGCGGATCCTGCGGATTGGGACGAACAAGATAGCCGTCGTTTGCACTCTTCATACTCGGCACTCTAGCAGAAAAGCCGCCGCTCCGGGGCAGGCGATTGATCGGGTGTTATTTCGTAAATCAAAATGTGAGTGCATTATGCCAGGGTCAATGGCCGCAACTGCTGTGAGTTGGTCAAACCAGGTGGTCGATGAGTGCTAGTCGGCCGCTTTTCCCAAGCTGCGCCGCATGCCCAACGCCACGATTCGGTTCAGCAGGTCGCGATAATTGATCTTGTCATGGGCTGCGGCATGGGCGAATTCCTCGCTCTTTGCGATTTCCGGATTGGGGTTGGCTTCCAGGAAATACGGGACGTTTTCAGCCGAGAGCCGGAAGTCGATGCGCGCATAACCGTCGAGCCCCAGCGTCTTGTATATGCGCTTCGCCATCTTCCCGATCCGCGCGTGCAGGTCCGGGGCTAAGTCTTTCGCCGGACCATGTTCGATCTTGTGCCGGTTCTGATAATCGCGGTCATGCTTGACCTTTTGGGTGGCAATCGGCGCGGCGCTGCCGAAGTCGATCTCCCAAACGGGCAGCACGCGCAGCCGTTCGTTGCCTAGGATGCCGACATAGATTTCCCGGCCGGCGATATATTGCTCTACCAAAGCCGCCGTCGACATCCGATCGTGAATGAAAGCCACGCGCTCGGCGAGTTTTTCGTCACTGTCGACTAACGAGGCCCGCGCGATGCCTTCTGAGGCATCCTCGCTCAAGCTTTTGACGATCAACGGAAAGGCCAGCCGTTTCGGCCGGTGAATTTTCCGCTGCATGGGGAATACTGCAAAGGCCGGCACCGGAACGCGGTGATAATGCACAAGCTTCTTCGACAGGTCCTTGCCGCGCGCCAGCATAAGCCCGCGCGGGTTGCAGCCGGTATAAGGAATGCGCAGCAATTCCAGGTAGCTGGCGACGTTCTGGTCGTAGGCGGCCTCGCCGTGAAACTGTTCGAGGAGATTGAAGACCACATCCGGCTTCCAGCTCTCGATTTCGTCGCGAATGGGTTTTAGCTCGTGCTGCACCCCTAAGGGCCGGACCTCATGTCCGTCGGCGCGCAGCGTGCTCACCACGTCATATTCGGTTT
>JAXDOO010000126.1:0-8847 GCA_034668865.1 Alphaproteobacteria bacterium | reverse complement strand
GGGATCATCTTCAGCATGCTCTCCGCCACCGGCTATGGCTCGAGCCCGATCCTGATCCGGCTAGCCCTGGAAGGAAAAGGTCTGGGAGCCGCCATCCCGGGCGGGCTGATCGCTTATCTGGCCGCGACCGTCGTGTTGACGCTGTTCCTGATTTGGCCGGGAAGCCTCAGCCATCTGCGAAGGATGAAATGGGAATCCGCGAAGTGGTTCACGCTTTCCGGCTTCCTGGTCTGCCTCTCGCAGATGTTTCTCTACATGGCCATGGCGATAGCGCCCGTGACCGTCGTCTCGCCCATCGGCCGGCTGTCGCTCCTGTTCCGGCTTTATTTCAGCCGACTGCTCAATCCGCATCATGAGGTCTTCGGCGGGCAAATGATTTTGGGGACCATCGTCTCGCTGCTGGGAGCGCTGGCGCTGTCGATCAGCGTCGACGCAGTGGGCGGCCTGCTGCCGGCCTCGTGGCAGCCGATCCTGCACTGGCAATGGCCTTAGCGGTACGGCAAAACTTCCGTAAATTAGCCTTGTAACCGGCTTCGGCTTGACCGCTGCCGTGAGGCAGCTTATCCCATCCGCCGTTCAGGTTTTTGTGCGTAGGAGGATCGCCCGCCATGGCCCGCGGACCTGTGTTTGTCTCCGCCCATATACTTGCGGAGATTCAGTCGAAGGCCGGCGGCTCGGTGCCTGTGGCGAAAATCTTCCTGCCGGGGCTCTCCTCCGCTTTGCCCATCCGCCTGATAACGAACGGCAACGGAAATCGGCGGATAGCCGAAGCACGGCCTCGCCGCCCGACCTGATCTCCCGTCCTAATATCCCGCCGCCAAAGCGCCGCGCGTGCGCGGGTCCGCGACGCCTGCAAAACCATTTATGGTCACGGCGATCGAGTTCGCCGAGGTGGCGTTGCGGCCGACCACGACGCGATGCCCGCGCCCCTGCAGCGCCGCAATGAGATCGGATGGCACGCCCGGCTCCGCCACCACCTCATCCGGCAGCCATTGATGGTGCAGGCGCGGCGCGCTAATGGATTCTGCGAGCGGCATGCCGCGGTCGATCATATTGGTAATGATCTGCAGCACGGTGGTGATGATGCGACTGCCGCCGGGCGAGCCGGTGATCATGAACGGCTTGCCGTCCTTCAGCACGACCGTCGGTGTCATGGATGACAGCGGGCGTTTGCCCGGACCGGGCGCATTGGCGTCGGTTCCGACAAGGCCGTAAGCATTCGGGGCCATCGGCTTGGACGCGAAGTCGTCGAGCTCATTATTGAGAAGAATGCCGGTGCCTTCGGCGATCATGCCGACGCCGTAGCTGAGATTGAGCGTGTAAGTGTTCGACACCGCATTGCCCTCGCGGTCGATCACCGAAAAATGCGTGGTGTTGTCGCCTTCGCGCGGCGCGGGTTCGCCGGCCCGGATCTCGGCAGAAGCGCGCGCGCGTGCGGGATCGATCTGGGCCCGCAATGCAGCGGCGTAGGATTTCGAGGTGAGGCCCGCGACCGGCACTTTCACCGAGTCGGGATCGCCCAAGAAGACTGCGCGATCGGCATAGGCGCGCTTCATCGCCTCGATCATGAGATGGGCGACAGCGCCGCGGTCTGCGGCGATCGCGCGCAGGTCATAACCTTCCAGGATGTTTAGCATCTCGATCAGATGCACGCCACCAGAGGAGGGTGGCGGCATCGACACGATCTCGTAACCGCGATAGCTGCCGCGCAGCGGCGTGCGCAACACAGCGCGATAGTTCTTCAAGTCGTCGAGTGTCATCACGCCACCGGCGGCACGCAACGCGTCGACGAGCTTCTCCGCCGTGGCGCCGTCGTAAAAGGCGCGCGGTCCCTGACGCGCGATGCCTTCCAGTGTGGCGGCGAGGTCGGTCTGCACCAGTCGGTCGCCTGGACCAAGCAGCGCGCCATCGGGCTTGAAGAAAATCTTCACCGAGGCGGGCCAGCGCGCCAGCTTGCCTCGTACGCTCGGCAGCGAGGCCGCAGTATCGTCTTCCACCGGAATGCCATCACGCGCCAGCGCAATGGCGGGCGCGATCAGTTCCGCCAAGCTCAATTTGCCGGAGCCGAATTTCTCATGCGCGAGCGCCAGCCCCGCGACCGTGCCGGGCACGCCGACCGCGAGTGCAGACTCCAGCGATTTCGTTGGATCGGCATTGCCATCGGCATCAAGAAAGCTGTCGCGGTTGATCGCCCGAGGTGCTGTCTCGCGATAATCGATGGCGATCGGCTCGCCTTTGGCCCGATGGATCACCATGAAGCCGCCGCCGCCGATATTGCCGGCGCGCGGGTAGCTCACCGCCATGGCAAAACCGACTGCAACCGCGGCGTCGACGGCATTGCCGCCTTGCGTCAGCACCTCGACGCCTATGCGGGTGGCACGGGCGTCCTGGCTCGCGACCATGCCGTTGCGCGCAACGACCGGCTGCGCGGGTGCGACATCCTGGAAGAGATGCCGCGCGGGCTGACCGGGGCCTGCGGCCGGGGCTAATACGGCAAAGGCGCCAACAATGAGCAGGCGGATAATGTGGGTCGCGGCCATAGCCCGGTATGCCCCAGCTGGCATGCGGACGCCATATGCCGGAACGTAATCCGGACAGCCGCCCTCGACGCGTTGCCGGCAATGGGCGAAACTTGCGACGCCGTCCCCCCGGCTACCTCCACCATCTGGACTTCCCCATGTCCGTTGAGGGTCTGCTAGGCACCGAAGAGGAAAATGCCGCGCGCCGGCTGATCGAGCGGGCGAGCGACTTGCTTGCCAGTCTCGACCCGAACGTTCCGAAGGACTTTCTGTCCGAGCTATACGGGCGCGCCGTCGCGGACGACCTGACGGGCTACCTGCCCGAGACGCTGGCCCAGCTCGGCAAGGAAACCTGGACCTTCCTGCGGACGCGGCGGCCGGGTGCGCCGAAAATCCATTTCGACATCTTGCAAGAAATCGATCCGGACAGCCGTGCGCGGCCGATATCGGTGATCAAGATCGTCACCGACGATATGCCCTTCCTGGTGGACTCGGTCATGGCCGAGCTCACCGAGCGCGGCCTGGATATTCGGCTGGTCGTGCATCCGGTTTTCACCGTGCAGCGCGATGCGGAAGGCCATCTCGCGGTCTTTGCGGGAGCGGCGTCTGCGCGCGAAGGCGCGCTGCGCGAGAGTGTCATGCAGATCCATGTCGCGCCTGTCGGTGAAGAGGCCAAACGTACCGAGATTGTGCAGGCGATCGAGCAAGTGCTCAGCCAGGTGCGCTTGGCCGTGCAGGACTGGCAGCCGATGCTGCATCGGGTCTCCGACATCATTACCGACCTGAAGAGCAATCCGCCGCCGATCCCGGTGGAGGAAATCGCGGAGGCGATCCAGTTCCTGCAGTGGCTGATCGCCGGCAACTTCACTTTCATCGGGATTCGCGATTACGTTGTCGGCGGCAAGGATTGCGATTTTGAGGCGGCGCCCGACAGCGCGCTCGGCATTTTACGCGCGCAGGACCTGCAGGTGCTGCGGCGCAACGATCAGCCGGTCACCATCACCCCGCAGATCCGCGCCTTCCTGGAACAACCAAAATCGCTGATCGTCACCAAGGCGAATGTACGCTCGCGCGTGCACCGGCGCGTCTACCTCGATTACATCGGGGTCAAGCGCTTCGGTGCAGATGGCCGTCTCAACGGCGAAACGCGTATCGTCGGCCTGTATACCTCGACAGCCTATACGCGCTCGGTGCGCACTATTCCGTATCTTCGGCGCAAGGTGGACGCCATCCTGTCCCGCGCCGGCTTCGATCCCGACGGGCATTCCGGCAAGGCGCTGGTCAATGTTCTTGAAAGCTATCCGCGCGACGAGCTGTTCCAGATCGATGAGGACACGCTTTTTCAGTTCGCGCTGATGGTCTTGCAGCTCGACGAACGGCCGCGCGTGCGGGTGCTGCCGCGCCGCGACCGCTTCGACCGTTTCGTGTCGATATTGGTTTATCTCCCGCGCGACCGCTACGACGGCCGCCTGCGCGGAAAGATCGGCGCCTATCTCGCGGAGGTCTATAACGGCCGCGTATCGGCCTTTTATCTTTTCTTCCCGGAAGGGCCACTCGTCCGCATTCACTTCATCATCGGGCGCTCCGAAGGCGAGACACCGAATCCAGACCGCGTGACGTTGGAACAGGCTGTCTCTGAGATCATCCGCACCTGGAACGACGCGCTGACCGATGAGCTTGGCCACAGCTTCGAGCCAGTCAAAGCACGGATGTTGTACGAGCGCTACCGCAACGCCTTCTCCGTCGGCTACCGCGATATCTATTCCCCCGACGTGGCGGTCAAGGACATCCGTATCATTGAAGGCCTGTCGTCGGAGCGCCCGCTCAACGTGGATTTCCACCGCCGTACCGACGGCGTCGGCCTAAAAGTGTGGAGTCATACCCGCCCGATCCCGCTGTCGGCACGCGTACCGGTGCTGGAAAATATGGGCTTCCGTGTTGTCGATGAGCGTACCTATCAGATCGCGCCCGAAGGCGACGGCGCTCCCGATGTCTGGTTCCATGACATGCTGCTGGAGCGGGCGGACGGCGGGGCGGCTGAACTGGGCGATGCCACCGAACGCCTGGAAGCGCTGTTCCTGATGGTCATGCGCGGCGTCGCCGAGGATGACGGCTACAACGCCCTGGTGCTGGCTGCCGGATTGATGTGGCGCGACGTCGTGCTCATCCGCGCCATCTCGCGCTTCCTGCGTCAGATCCGCATCGCCTATTCGCAGGGTTACATGTCAGCCACGCTGCGCAAGCACCCGACTATCGCGGCGGCCATTTTGCTGCTTTTCCAGGTCCGCTTCGATCCTCGGCTCGATATCGGGAAGGGGGAGCGGGCACAGCGCGAAGCCGAAGCGCTGGCGCATATCGAACAGGCGCTGCAATCCGTGGCGAGCCTCGACGAGGACCGTATCCTGCGCCTTTTCGTCAATGCAGTGACTTCGGCATTGCGCACCAATTTCTATCAGCTCGATCTGGAAGGCCGCGCCAAGGCGGTGATCGCGACCAAATTCGACAGCCGCAAGCTCGAGGAGCTGCCGCTGCCGCGCCCGCTCTACGAGATCTTTGTCTATTCGCCGCGGGTGGAGGGCGTGCATCTGCGTTTCGGCAAGGTGGCGCGCGGCGGCATTCGCTGGTCCGACCGTCCGCAGGATTTCCGCACCGAGGTGCTCGGCCTGGTCAAGGCGCAGCAGGTGAAGAACGCCGTCATCGTGCCGGTGGGCGCCAAAGGCGGCTTCGTGCCGAAGCTGTTGCCGGTGGGCGGCCCGCGCGAAGCCGTAGCGGCCGAAGGCGTCGCCGCCTACAAGCTCTTCATCTCCGCCCTGCTCGACGTGACCGACAACCTGGAAGGCGAGCAGGTGGTCCCGCCCGAAAATGTGGTGCGGCATGACGGCGACGATCCTTATCTGGTGGTCGCCGCCGACAAAGGCACCGCGACCTTCTCCGACATCGCCAATACGATTTCATCGGAGCGGAAATTCTGGCTGGGCGATGCCTTCGCCTCCGGCGGCTCGGCCGGCTACGACCACAAGAAAATGGGCATCACCGCGCGCGGCGCCTGGGAGGCGGTCAAACGGCATTTCCGCGAGCTCGACATCGACATCACGCAGACGCCATTTATCGTCGCCGGCATCGGCGATATGTCGGGCGACGTGTTCGGAAATGGCATGCTGCGCGAGCAAACCATCAAACTGGTCGCGGCCTTCGATCACCGTGACATCCTGATCGATCCCGATCCCGACGCGGAAAAAAGCCTGGCCGAGCGGCAGCGGCTGTTCGAGCTGCCACGCTCGAGCTGGCAGGATTATGACAAGGCGCTGATCTCCAAAGGCGGCGGGGTGTTTTCCCGCGCGGCCAAGGAAATCAAGCTCACGCCGCAAATGGCGGCGCTGCTCGGGCTTGCCGTCGAAAAGGCCACGCCGCAGGAAGTGATCAAGGCGATCCTGAAGATGCAGGCCGACCTGCTCTGGTTCGGCGGGATCGGCACCTATGTGCGCGCCTCGCAGGAAAGCGACGAGAGCGTGGGCGATCGTGCCAACGATGCCATCCGAATCGCTGCGGGCGATCTGCGCTGCCGCGTGATCGGGGAGGGCGCCAATCTCGGGATCACCCAGCGCGGACGCATTGAAGCGGCCATGCGCGGCGTCAAGCTCAACACCGACGCCATCGACAATTCCGCCGGCGTGAACACTTCCGACCTTGAAGTGAACATCAAGATCGCGCTCAGCGCGCCGCTGCGCGGCGGCGGGCTTTCCATGCAGGCGCGCGACTCGCTGCTGACGGAGATGACCGGCGATGTCGCTACGCTGGTGCTGCGCAACAATTACCTGCAAACGCTCTCGCTCTCGCTCACCGAGCGGCGCGGACTCGAGGATCTCGGTTTCCTGCAGCGCCTGATGCAGGTGCTGGAAGCGAAAGGCGAACTCGACCGGGCGGTGGAATTCCTGCCCGAGGGAATGGAGGTCGCCGAACGCCGCAAACACATGCAGTCGCTGACGCGACCCGAACTCGCGGTGCTGCTGGCCTATGCCAAACTCTCGCTGAAATCCGAGTTGCTCGACAGCGACGTGCCGGACGATCCCTATCTCGGCCGCGAACTGGCGCGCTATTTCCCGCAAGCGATGAGCGCGCGCTTCCCCGACGCGCTGCAGAAACACCGGCTCCGGCGCGAAATTATCGCGACCCAGCTGGCGAATTCCATGATCAACCGCGGCGGGCCGGCGCTGGTGGTGCGTATCGCCGACGAGACCGGTGCCTCTGCGGCCGGCATTGCGGCCGCCTTTGCCGCCGTGCGCGACAGCTATGACATGCCGGGGCTGAACGAGGAGATCAACGCGCTCGACGGCAAGATCGCCGGCGACGTGCAGCTCGGCCTCTATGCGCAGGTACAGAACTTGCTGCTCGACCGGCTGGTCTGGTTCCTGCGTAACGCAGACCTGAGCAAAGGCTTGGCTGGCCTGGTCGAGCATTATCGCAAAGGCATTGCCGAAGTCGCCGTCGCGCTCGATTCCGCCTTGCCGGAGGAGGCCGCCGCTGCCCGCGCGGCATGGGCGGTGGAGCTCGCGATAGCCGGAGCGCCGGACGAACTGGCGCAACGGCTCGCCACTCTCCCGCTGCTGACGACTGCGCCCGATATCGTGCTGGTGGCGGATCGCACAAAGACGCCGGTGGCCGAGGTCACGGCGACCTATTTCGCGGCCGAGACTTTCTTCCGCCTTGACCGCATCATGACAGCAGCGGGGGAGATCAGGCCGACGGATTATTTCGATCGGCTCGCGCTCAATCGTGCACTTGATTCCATCGGCAACGCCAAGCGCCGCATCACCGCGGCGATGGTGGCGACTGGGGCATCAGGCGGGCCCGCCGTGGAAGCTTGGGTCACGCCGCACGCCACCGAGATTGGTCGCATCCGCACCGCGGTGCATGAAATCGCCGCTTCCGGGCTGACGATCTCGAAACTCTCGGTGGCGGCGAGTTTGCTGGGCGACGTGGTGAAGAACTAATGCTTGAAATGCCGCGTGCCGGTGAAGACCATGGCGATGCCGTGGTCGTCGGCGGCCTTGATCACTTCATCATCGCGCACCGAGCCGCCTGGCTGGATCACCGCCGTCGCGCCGGCCTCGATCGCCACCAGCAAACCGTCGGCAAACGGGAAGAAGGCGTCGGACGCCACTACCGATCCCTTGGTCAAAGGCGCGGATGACCCTGCGTTCTTCGCCGCATCTTCCGCTTTGCGCGCGGCGATGCGGGCGGCATCGACCCGGCTCATCTGCCCTGCGCCGATGCCGACGGTGGCGAGGTCTTTTGCATAGACGATGGTGTTCGATTTCACGTGCTTGGCGACGCGGAAGGCAAATGACAGATCCCGCTGCTCCGCCGCCGTCGGGGCGCGCCGGGTGACGGTCTTCAGCGCCATGTCGTCGATCACCGCATTGTCGCGCGATTGCACCAGCAGCCCGCCGGCGACGGTCTTCGCCGTCAGTCCTGCCGCGCGCGGGTCGGGCACGCCGCCGGTCAGCAGCAGCCGCAGATTCTTTTTAGCGCCGACGATGGCAATGGCATCCTCGCTCGCGTCCGGCGCGATGATCACCTCGGTGAAAATTTCGGTGATGGCTTTGGCCGCTTCCGCGTCGAGCTTGCGGTTGAGCGCGACGATGCCGCCGAAAGCCGAGGTCGGATCGCAGGCCAGCGCTTTGCGATAGGCCTCGACGAGGCTTGCGCCTTCCGCCGCGCCGCAGGGATTGGCATGCTTGACGATCACCACCGCCGCCGTGCGCTTCGGATCGAACTCGGCGATGCATTCATACGCCGCGTCGGTATCGTTGATGTTGTTGTAGGAAAGCTGCTTGCCCTGCACCTGCCGCGCGGTGGCGACGCCGAAGCGCTGCTCCGGCGTGCGGTAGAAGGCGGCGCTCTGGTGCGGGTTTTCGCCATAGCGCAATGCGTCCACGAGCTTGCCGCCGATGGCGCGAAACGCCGGCGCGGTCTCGCCGAGCTGCTGCGCGAACCAGTTGGAGATGGCGGCGTCGTAAGCGGCGGTGCGCGCATAGGCATTGGCGGCGAGGCGTTTGCGCAGCGCTAATGTTGTGGCGCCATTCTGCGCCTTTAATTCGGCCAGCAGCGGCGCATAGTCTCGGGCATCGACGACCACGGCAACGTCTGCATGGTTCTTCGCTGCGGCGCGGATCATCGCCGGCCCGCCGATGTCGATGTTCTCGATGCAGTCCTCGAAGCTTGCGCCCTTCGCTACGGTTTCCTCGAACGGATAGAGGCTCACCACCAGGAGATCGATCGGCCGAATATCATGCGCCTGCATCGCGGCGGCGTGTTCCTTGTTGTC
>JAXDOO010000125.1:0-7872 GCA_034668865.1 Alphaproteobacteria bacterium | reverse complement strand
GAGTTTTCGTCAGAAGAGTTCACTTGCTTTCTTGAAACTGCATTTAGGCTCATGGCCGCACACACGGTCGATGGCGCCATAATATTTTCGTTCATGGACTGGAGACATTCTACCGAGATAACCACGGCCGGCTTGTCGGCCTTTACCGAACTCAAGAACCTCATCGTTTGGGTCAAGGATAATGCCGGCATGGGCACGTTTTATAGGTCGCGTCATGAATTAGTTTTTGTATTTAAAAGCGGGCAGGCTCCGCATATTAACAATTTTGAACTCGGCCAGCATGGGCGTCACCGCACAAACGTTTGGGAATGCGCAGGAGTCAATACAATGCGCGCGGGACGAATGGAAGAACTCGCGCGCCATCCGACTGCCAAGCCGGTCAGACTTCTCGCTGACGCCATAAAGGATGTGTCGCGCCGCAACGGGACGGTACTGGATCCGTTCGGCGGAAGCGGTTCGACTCTAATCGCGGCGGAGAAAGCGGGGCGTCGTGCATTTCTGGCAGAGCTCGACCCGGTTTATGTCGATCGGACAGTGCGCCGCTGGGAGGCATATGCCAACGACAAGGCGACCCTGGCCGCAACGGGGCAGACCTTCGCGCAGGTGGCGCTGGAACGCCAGCAGAAACCGGCACGCTCCAGGGCTGCCGAGCGGCCGCCCCACGCGTCCACACGCACGCGACAAAAGATTGGGAGTTAGACATGAACAGATTGCTGAAGCGCATTCGGAAGCGGCCCGCCGCGGCGGATAGTGACTACGAAGTGGGTTACGGTAAGCCACCGAAAGATACAAGATTTAAGGTCGGCAATCCTGGGCCCGGCAAGCGGACTCAAAGGAAGACGGACAATTTCCCTCGGATGGCGGAGGAGCGCGTAAAGTCAATTATTCTGAAGGAAGCGTATCGTGCCCTTAACCTCCACGATGGAAAGGCTCGGATCACCCTATCCGTAATTGAAACGGCAGTCCGGAACCTCGGCACCTCTGCGGCCAAGGGGCAGATTCGCGCCACGTTGAACCTCATCGAATTGGTGCGTGGCATCGAGGATGAGAACAGGACCGCGTACGGGGAGTACGTGAAAACCATGATAGATTACAAGGTAGATTGGACGGAGGAGTTAAAGAGGCGGAAGCGTCAGAACATCGATGAGCCAGATCCCATTCCTCATCCTGACGACATTATCATAAAACCTGATGGCACGGTCGAGATTGATGGTCCCTTCACCCCGGAGGAAAAACGTCTCTGGGATCGAGCGCCCGAGACTCTGCGAAAGATCAACGGGCAGCTGACAGAGTTGGCTGAACTGGAAAGGACGCACCCTGAAGATAGGAAGGTCTTTGAAGCCGAGCGGAAGCAGCTGATGCGACTCAGAACGATCGTCACTCGAAGAATACGAAGGCCTAGAGCTCAAGACTAAGCCGATCCCGTCGGCAAGTAGCAGTCCACAGGGGGCCGCAGTACAGCCGGACGCAGAAACCCCCTTCTGCGTCGTGTCTGGCCAGGTGCCCGACCGGGAAACAGGGCGCCAGCTGCCCCTCCCCGCTGAGCGCCACTCGCACACTTCCGTGCTGGCCACTAAGCGATTAGCGCAAGACGGCCCCTCACTCCGCAAAAACGGATAAGCGCCGTTCCTATTGTCTCCTACATCAACGCGTCGCCGAGTCGCACGTCCAAGCTACGCGATGGCGGCCACTAATGAGCCATGGGGGGTGAGCACCCAGTATGGAGTTCGTCATGTTGAAAAAAGCACTCATCCTTGTCGCAGCCATCGCGCTCGGTAGCGCCACGCTCCAAAGCGATGCGTTCGCCGGTGGCGGTGGTGGCGGCCACGGTGGTGGTGGCGGCGGCCACGGCGGCGGCGGGTTCGGCGGCGGCGAAGGCGGACACTTTGGAGGCGGAGGATTTGGAGGTGGCGGAGGCCACTTTAGCGGCGGGGGATTTGGAGCCGCCCGCATAGGCGGCGGCGTCAGCGGACCCCGTTTTGGCGGCGGATCCGGCGGGGGCCGCATCGGAGCTGGCTCTAACGGCCGTCGCGTCTTTGCAGGACGCGGTGGTGGTCATCGCTTCGGTGGCTTTCGGCGCGGCCGCCGCTTTTCTGGGTTTGGCTTCGGCGGTTGGAACGACTACGGCTACTGGCCGTACGACGACACCTATGCCTATCAGAACTGCTACCGATCCCAGCGCTATCACACACGAACTGGCTGGCATTGGCGGCAAGCTTACGTTTGCAACTGATCGCCGGTGCTCTCACGAGGTCGGCACGCGGCGCTGATCTCAAGCCCTAAGCGTGGGGCGAAAGAAAGTCAGCGGGCAGGAGATGAGTCATGGTGCGACGTGCGGCTCTCGTTTCACTAATCCTCGGCCTAAGTTTCCTGCCCGCGCACGCCGCGGATGACGATTGGCAGGAGCTTGTCGCCGAGGGCCTTGGTAAGCCGGGTGTGGCAATGGCCGGCGGCGTCTACCGCGTCGGACTACCCCGCACCGATCTAAGGGTAACAGTTGATCATGTCGAACTGAAAGCAGGCTTTGCACTGGGATCCTGGCTGGCATTTGCGAAGATGGGCGACGAGGTCATGGCGATGGGCGACCTCGTCTTGCTCGACACCGAAATCAATCCGGTGATGAACAAGCTAATCGAGTCCGGCATTCAAGTTACGGCGATCCACAATCACATCCTGCGCGGAACGCCGAACACGATGTACATGCACGTGTTCGGCCACGGCGAGCCGGGCCGGTTGGGAGCCGCTTTCCACGTCGCGCTTGCGCAGAGTGGCACGCCGCTATCGGGCACTGCCGTCACCCCGGCAGCCCAGCCGGGCGCGGACAAGATCGACATGGATATCGCCGCAGTCGACCAGGCCCTGGGTCACAAAGGCAAAGTCAATGGTGGCGTCTATCAGGTGAGCGTCAAGCGTGCCGATCCGGTCAGAGACAGCGGCATGGAAGTGCCAGAAGCCATGGGGTCCGCAGTCGCCATCAATTTCCAGCCAACTGGCCAAGGCAAGGCAGCTATCACTGGCGATCTTGTCCTCACGAGCGCCGAAGTGAACCCGGTAATCGCGGCGCTGCGTCGGAACGGCATCGACGTCACTGCCTTGCACAACCACATGCTCAGCGACGAACCGCGGCTCTTCTTCATGCACTTCTGGGCCAATGACGACGCCGTGAAACTGGCCACGGGTATGCGCGCAGCGCTCGATAAAATGAAGCTAGCGGCGAATTGATCCCGAGGCGTCTCGGCGACCAGCGCACACCATGAGTCTAGCTCCGGCCCTCAGGGCCTGAATGTTCTGGTGGCGAGCGGTTTTCCATCGCGGGCTTGGTAAAGCCAGAGCTGGTTCTGCCGAGTAGAGCTACCCCAACAGATGCATCGGCCATCTTTGCGATGTATGCGGCGGCTCGCACGATCCCGGCTGGCGCTGACGATGGTGTCCGTCTACAAAGGTTCAGTATCAGCATTACTTGTCTTGGGCATTCTCGCAGGCGTCATATAATTTGTTGACGCCGCCGTAGGTCTGCTTCAGCACGACCTTGGAAAGACCGTCGGACCGCTTTTCCTTGCCGTCCTCCAAGCGTACGCCGTCATCATTTTGTGCAAGAGCTCTAAAGCAACGTCAAACTGACGCTTGGAGGATCCCGGCGGGCGCGAGCGCGGCCATCTCCTTGTGGGGCCGTAGCTTGACAATGTCCATGTAGGCGTCTTGTCTCCCGCTGTCGGCACCGCGCGTCGCCACTTCCTCATCGATCTCACCGGAAGCAGAGGAGCCTTCGTGGGACGGCAGCATGGATGGACGCGCCGCTCCCCGAAAGCGCAACCGTCGAGATCGCACTGGACTAATAAACTCCTGGAATCAGCCGTGACGTACGGGTGCGGTGGGGGTGGCGAAACTGAAGGAAGCGATGCAGCTCTGGCAAAAAGCGCAGGGCCGCTTTGAGCAGGCGTTCGGCGCCGCGCGCGCGGCGAAGCTTCGCTCTGAGTTGAGGCTCCTGACCTGCGAAGGCTTCAAGGACACCTTCTAAGCCACTCGGCGTGGCTCAAGGACTTGTGCAGAACTTGTCGCGGCTAGGCGTGCCCGGTGTTCGCCCGGCGGTTCTCCGAACCACCTGAGGCAGGCGCGGAAGAACGTGCTCTGATCGGAGCAGGGACGGCCCGGCCAAATGTCTGCGGGTGGAAGCAGACTCGATGGGGACATGCCGCGACTTCTCGGTCTGACCCGAAGCGGACTTGGGCGGGGGCGTCAATTATGTGCCGCGGCTTTGGTTGGCAGAATGAGGTGAAAACTGGCGCCGCGCGGATAGTTGTCGGTAGCCCACAATCGGCCCCCATGCGACTCAACGATGGAGCGGCTGATGGACAATCCCATGCCGGTCCCATGAAGCTTCGTCGTAAAGAACGCATTGAAGATCTGAGCCGCCTGCAGCGGCGGCAACCCCACGCCTGTATCGCTGACGGACACCATAAGGTGGTCGTTTTCCGCTCGTTGTGACTTGATGGCGAGCTCGCGCATCCCATCCATATCCTTCATTGCATCAATGCTGTTACCGATGAGGTTCATCATGACCTGCTGTAATTGCACGCGATCTCCCATGGCCTGGGGAAGATCTGCCGGCAGCTCCATCCGGACTGATATGGAGCACCGCGCCACCTCGATTCGCAGCAGGACGATCATCTCTCGAATAACTTCGTTTACATCCAACAACTCCCGTTGCGGAGTACCCTTCTTGAAGAGCAGGCGGATCCGGCCGATGATTTCCGCCGCACGCGTTCCAGCTTTCACGATTTCCATCGCAGCTGCGCGCGCCTCTTCGAGATTTGGGGGGTCGCGAGCGAGCCAGCGCACGCAGGCTTCGGCATTGGTGACGGTGGCGGCGATCGGTTGATTCACTTCGTGCGCCAGGGAGGCAGTCAGCTCTGCCATAGTATTCACCCGGTTGACGCGTGCGAGATCCGCCTGCGCCTGACGAAGCGCTTCTTCCGCACGCTTCCGCTCGAACACGGAGGCGACCGACGCGAAAGTCAGAATGACAAACGTAATGCCGGCCACTGCCAGCGCCAGACTGGTTTGATCGAGACTTGCGTTGACTTGGGCCTCATGAACCGGGCGGTGAGCGGCAAAACTTGCCGCCCTCATCCCCGTGTAGTGCATACCGGAAATGGCCAGGCCCATGACGACCGCGCCAACGAGCTTTTGTCCAAGATCCCTGGTTCGGAATGCCAGCCATAGTGCCGTCGTCGACGCGCCGATCGCGATGACCAGGGAAAGCGCAACGAAAAGTCGGTCGTAGCTGAGCTCGGCGTGCCCTCGCATTGCCGCCATGCCGGTATAATGCATGGCGGCAATGCCAACTCCCATGAAGATGCCGCTGAGAACGAGGCGAAGCGGCGATGCGCCCTGGCGACTGATGACGGAGAAGCCGACGCCGGTTACGACGATCGCGACCACGAGCGAAAGGGTGGTCAATCCGATGTCGTAAGACATCGCTATCGGCATAACGAAGGCGAGCATGGCGACGAAATGCATCGACCATATTCCGCCTCCCATTGTGATCGCAGCCGCCACCAGCCACACGCGACGCGCAAGCCCCCGGGCGGTCCCCACGTGCCCGGCGAGATCGAGGGCGGTGTAAGACGCGAAGGAGGCAATCAGAATGGACAGAACGACGAGATAGGGATTGTGTGTTCCGGTAACGACCATCGGAATCGCCGTATAGCTGCCGTGCCCAAAAAAGGGCCGCCACGGCGCAGTTTGACCCGAAGCGGTCGTCGGGTCGACGGGAAAAGGCTTAGTGCCCGCCGCACCTTTGGTTCGGTCAAACGGACTCCAGATGACCTTGACTTTGTTCCAATAGAAGCAAAACCGCGCCAAAGACAGCAGTAAAGACAAAACCATTTTCGGTATGCCGATACATCTGGCACGGGAGCGCGCTTTTTCCCCCAGATGGTTCCACTGTGCGCCTTGCACCTGCGGGACGAGAAAGAACCGGCTGTTTCCTGCGCACGCCCGAGCGACCAAATAGTGACTAATGTGAAACGACCGTACGGGAACACGACCTGATTGCGTTTTAATTCGCGTTCGGTCGGCGATGTGGCGATACCCCTTCCTGAGCGTGGAGACTCATGCGCGCATACGTTCTCAAGCATTACGGCGGTCCTGAAGGCTCGCTGTTAGTGGATGTGCCGGCACCTACGCCGAGGCCACGCGATGTTCTCGTCGAAGTACGGGCTGCGGGTCTGAACCCGGTAGATTTCAAGTTCCGACAGGGGAAGATGCGCGCAATCCTACGGCCAAAGCTTCCGTTAGTGCTCGGCAACGAACTCGCGGGTGAAGTTATTGCCGTTGGTAGCAACGTCAAACGGTTCCGCGTGGGTGACCGTGTGTTTGCCCGGGTCGCGATGGATGGTGCTGGCGCATTCGCTGAGCACGCATGCGTCGACGAGGATTACGCTGCGCACATACCTCGGAATCTGGATTTCACGGCTGCGGCCGCCGTACCCCTGGCGGGGCTGACTGCCTTACAGGCATTAAGGGACGAACTCCGTGTCAAGCCAGGGCAGAAAGTGTTCATTTCAGGTGGTGCCGGAGGGGTCGGTACCTTTGCAATTCAGATCGGCAAATGGCTAGGCGCACATGTGACAACAACAGCTTCGAAGAGAGGTGAAGCGTTGGTGCGCTCGCTCGGCTGTGATGAGGTGATCGATTATACAGTCCAAGATATATCCAACGAGGAAGGCAGATTTGATGCGGGATTTGACCTGATTGGCGGCAAAACCCTGGAACAAATGTTCGAAATCATGAAGCCTGGAGCTCAGATTTCAGTAGCCCTTCCGGCGCAGCAGCGATTGAGTGCATTTCGGTTACTGTCACCGTAATTTCCGTCACCGTAATTCCACCGTAATTCAACTGCGATTGCGACCTAACCCGTCATGGGACGAGCAGCAGCTTGCCCGTAGTCTTGCGGCTCTCCATGTCGGCATGGGCCCTGGCCGCATCCGCCAGTGGATATTCGCCACCAATCCGGACTCTGAGCTTCCCTTCCGTGATCCAGTCGAACAGCTGCGCAGAGCGGGCGCGCAGCAGTTCCGGCGTATGGATGTGGTCGAAGAAGACCGCGTAGCCGATCTTGATACTTTTCGGCAGGCTCATGATGTCGATTGGCCCGGGACCGCCGAGGACGGGGCCATACCAGCAGAAAACGCCCGATCGGCGCAGCACGTCGAGCGACCCCTGGAAGGTCGTCGGCCCAGATCCGTCATAGACAACTTGCACGCCCTCGCCGTTTGTCAAGCGGAGCGCCTCCTCGGCGAACCGGCCCTCGGCGTCGACGATGACGTGATCGGCGCCGGCCTCGTTCGCCGCGGCGACCTTCTCGTCCGACGACACCCGTCCGATGACATGGCCGCCCCGCAGCTTGACGATCTGGGTCAGCAGCAGTCCGAGTCCGCCCGCCGCCGCGTGGACAAAGGCGACGTCGCCGGGCTGCACCGGATAGAAGTCGGTCGCGAAGTGGCTGGCGGTGAGTCCCTGCATCATCACCGAGGCCGCCGTGCGGTCGTCGATCGCGTCGGGAACCGGCACGAGCGAGGCGACCGGGATCGCGATCCGCTCCGCATAGCTTCCGGGCGCATAAACCCACGCGACCCGCTGGCCGGGCGCGATGCCCTCGACGCCGTCGCCCACCGCAACGACCCGGCCGACGCCTTCGACTCCGAGGACTTTGGGGTTGGGCGTATCCGTCCAGGCCATGCCCTGCCGCACGCCAATGTCCATGAAGTTGACGCCGGCGAAGGCGACCTCGACCAGCGCCTCGCCTGGACCCGTCTCCGGGCCCCGGCGCTCGACATGCTCCAACGTCTCACGGCCCCCGATACCGTT
>JAXDOO010000124.1:0-14502 GCA_034668865.1 Alphaproteobacteria bacterium | reverse complement strand
CTCGAGGCCGGGCTGGAGGTCGTCGTCGCCGGCCGCGTCACGACCTTCCCGGGACGGTCGCAATACCAGATCATCGTCGAGACCGTGGAGCCGGCGGGGCTCGGCGCGCTGATGGCGCTGGTGGAGGAGCGCAAGAAGAAGCTCGCCGCCGAGGGCCTGTTCGATCCCGCGCGCAAGCAGCTGCTGCCGTTCCTGCCGGAGGTCATCGGCGTGATCACGTCGCCCACCGGCGCGGTGATCCGCGACATCCTGCATCGGCTGTCCGACCGCTTCCCGCGCCAGGTGGTGGTCTGGCCGGTGAAGGTGCAGGGCGAGGGCTCAGCCGAGCAGGTGGCTGCCGCCATCAACGGCTTCAACGCTTTTCCCTTTGGACGCATTGCGCGCCCGGACGTGATCATCGTCGCGCGCGGCGGCGGCTCGCTTGAGGACCTTTGGTCGTTCAATGAGGAGATCGTCGTGCGCGCGGCGGCGGCCAGCATGATCCCGCTGATTTCGGCCGTCGGCCATGAGACCGATATCACGCTGATCGATTTCGTTTCCGACAAGCGCGCCCCGACGCCGACCGCGGCGGCTGAGATGGCGGTGCCGGTGCGCGCCGATCTGATCACCCGGATTTCCGCGCTCAACAACCGTCAGGTGGCCTGCTGGCAGCGCGGCATCGAAAATCGCCGCAAGGAATTGCGCTCGCTCGCGCGCGCGCTGCCGGGGCTGGAGGATTTATTCGCACTGCCGCGCCAGCGGCTGGATACGGTGACCGAGCGCTTTCCGCTGGCCTTGCGTGTCATGAGCGCGCGCCGGCACGACCGCCTGGTTGGGCTGTCTGCACGCCTCGGCGCCAGCCTGCGGGCCAATACACAGGCGCATCGCGCACATATCGCGCATGACCGCCACCGGCTTGCAGCTTTGCAAGGCCGCGCCAGGGTGGCGCTGGACAATCTGCTCGATCGCCGCGACGCGCGGCTGGAACGCGCCGGGCAGCTCTTGGCCGCCTTCTCCTATCGCGGCGTGCTGGCGCGCGGCTTTGCGCTCGTGCGCGGCAGCGAAGGGCAGCCACTGCGTAATGCGGCGGCGATTACTCCCGGGCAACGTCTCGACATTGAATTTACCGACGGACGTGTTGGGGCCCTGGCGGAAGGCTCGCGCCCGATCGAACAGCCGGCGCCGATCCGGCGCCGCCGGCGGACGGCCGTCGATCCGGGGCAGGGCAGTCTGTTCTAGACGCCATGGATGTCCCGCTTGCAACCGTTGCCGGCTTTGCTCTCACATCGTTGATCATCGAGCTGACGCCCGGGCCGAACATGGTCTATCTGGCCATCCTCACGCTCGGCGAAGGGCGTCGCGCGGGCTTTGCGGCGGTGGCCGGCGTGACGCTCGGCCTGCTTGTCCTTGGCGTGGTCGCTGCGGTGGGATCCGACGCGCTCGCGCTCAATTCGCCAGCCGTCTATCAGGTCATGCGCTGGGGCGGCGTGATCTATCTGTTGTGGCTAGCGTGGGACGATTGGCGGGACGCCGGGTCGAGCATAGGGCCGGTAACGGTCACATCGCCCTGGCGCTATTTCGCACGCGGGCTGATCACCAACATGCTGAATCCCAAGGCCGGAATTTTCTACATCGCGGTGCTGCCGAATTTCCTGGACTCGTCGCGTCCAGTCGTCGGCCAGGCTGTCCTCCTGACCGTGCTCTACGTGGCGATTGCGACCGCCATCCATGCATCCATTGTAACTCTGGCGGGCACGGCGCTGCCTTTGCTGGAGGACAGGCGCCGCGAGCTGATCATCCGCCGCGTATTGGCGTTGGCGCTGGTGACTGTGGCGGGCTGGCTGGCGTGGTCGACGCGCTAGGTCGATGCCGGATCAATTCCCGGTCACCCGGCGCGCGAGCTTTTCCGCGTCCTGCGGCGGCGTGTTGCCGCGCCAGGCCACATGCATGTCAGGCCGCAGCAGCAAGAGATCGTGGCCATAAATCTCGCGCGGCCGCTCGTCCGGGATGTCGAGAATTTGCAGTGGTGCGCCGTGCGCGGCGAAGGCACGCGCAAGCCCCGCGGTATCGGCCCGGGTGTTTCCCAGCCGCAGCAAGGTATAAGCGAGCACGTTGCCGATGCGGTCCTGCACAGCCGTGCGGTTCGCCAGCCAGGCATGCGGCAAACGCGCGCCCGGCCAGGTGGTCGGCGTATATTCCATGAAGTTATGCTCAGGCCCACCGGGCTCGTCGGCGATCAGCGGCGAAGCCTCGTAGCGATAGCCAAGCTCGGCGCCGGTCATCTTGTTGCCTTTGCTCTGCTCGTATTCGGCGACGCGCAGCAGCTCCGCGCGCGCCTGCGCGCCCTCCGGCGTTTTATCGCGGATATTCGGCCGCCACATGGAACGCCATTTGTTGCGTCCGCGCGCGGCGAAGGTTGATGCGGCGACATTGCGATCGCCGACCTGCCGCCGCTCAAATTCGTAGGAAGCGAGCAGCTTCGGCCCGCCCCAGCCTTGCAGCGTGGCGGTGAGCTTCCATGACAGATCGATGGCGTCGCCGACGCCGGTATTCATGCCGAGGCCCCCGGTCGGAATCACCAGATGCACCGCGTCGCCGGCGAGAAAAACCCGGCCATCCTGATAGCGGTCCGCCAGCAGCAGGTTCTGCTTCCAGGCGCCGACATAGAGCATGTCGTATGTCACCGGCATCGCCACGGCCTGCTCGAACTGGGAGGCCATCTCGGCGTCGTTGTCGACTACCGCATGCAGGGTGAAATGTTTGGTGGAGTCCTGCACGATCAGGAAGGTCGCCTTGTCGTCGGCGACGTGATAGTGCCGGCCTTTGCCGATCGGGATCCGCTCATACAGGTCTTCGCAGTAATAGAGCGCCTGGCGCAGCTGCAGCAGATTGCCTTCACCCGACAGCTTGATCCCGAGCTGGCGCCGCACCGTGCTGCCGCCGCCGTCGCAGCCGACCATAAATTGCGCCGTGATCTCGGAGACCGCGCCGTTCTTGTCCTTCACTTTGGCGGTGACGGAGTCTTTGTCCTGCGCGAAGGAAACCAGCTCGCAGCCATAGCGCACGGTCACGCTCGGCAAGCTTTCGGCTACGGATTTCAGCAACGGCTCAAGCGTATATTGCGAGATCAGTTGATAAGGTTCGAGCGGCCGCGTGCCATCGTTGGTTTGCGCGATCAACGCCTCGTATTCCGCGACCGAGGGATGCTTTTCGTGGAACAGTGGCGGCTCGATGAGCGAGAGCACGATGAAGACATCCATCGGGCAATGCCGCGGCAATCCGGCCGCACGGATTTTCTCCGCCAACCCCATGCGTCGGTAGATTTCCATGGTGCGGGCGTTGCACCGTTCCATCTTCGGCAGAAATTGCGGCGCTTCCTTCTGCTCGATCAGCGTGCAGGCAATACCGCGTAAGCCGAGATCGATGGCCAGGGTCAATCCGGTCGGGCCGGCCCCGATAATGAGGACGGGAGTATTCATAACTGGCGTGGGTCTCGCGGCGTGCGATCGGACAAAGTGGGCACCGGTTTGCGTCCAATCGTGCGCTGATTGTTAACTGGCGCATCATCCTATCGGCAAACCGGTCTCCACTTTGCCGGATCATGCGCTGTGTCGGAATACCGGCTCTAGCATCCGCGGGATACTCTGTGGAAGAGAGGGTTTCGCCGCCGCCGCCAAAGCATTATCTTGGCCGGCAGGGGCGGGAATCCCCGCAGTAATGGAGGTGGAATGTGCTGAACCGGTATGGCAGTCCTTCGCCCAAGGGCGGCGAAGCGGAAGTGACCTATCTCGACGGTGATTTTCGTATTGTCAGGCCGGGTGCTTTTGTCCGCTGTGCTGTGACCGGCGTGCCGATTCCCCTGGAAGAGCTGAAATACTGGAGCGTCGACCTGCAGGAAGCCTATGCCACGCCCCAAGCCGTGCTGCAGCGGCATCTCAAGAAACAAGAAAACTAGGGCGCGTACTCATAACCGCCATTGTTCGGCATCGCGGACTGATGTCCGCTCAACAGCGAACTTCCGGATCGCGGACACCGGTAACCCAAACGGTGTGGTCGTATATCTGCCGTACTTAATGGGCCAATATTGCGGGTGTCCAATATTGCGGGGTGTGCTGTCGCGTAGCGCCTGGCACTAACGCTTGCGAAGATATCCCTATGACGCTGAGACGAGTGCTTGCGTTCACAGTGATAGCAATAATCGGGTTCGGGGTTCAGGCCGAAGCGCAAGCCCCGTGCCCGGAACTGGTGCGGCTGCGCAACGCAGCCTCAGAGGCCTGGAAACAGGCGATGAGCGTACCGCCATCGGAGCGCTGCGGAGCGCTTTATCATGCCTCCTTGGCCACGCAGGCGACACTCAACTACGCAATCACGAGTCATGCGGCATTTCTGTCCCATTGCTGAACCAAGCGGAAGGGCACCACCGCGAGGCGGAACAGGCTCGCGACAATGTTTGTGCTGGACGCCCTCTTCGACCATTTCCAGCAGATATCATCCAACGTTGATGTTGCTGGCCGACCGCGGCTGGTTGCGACTTAAGGAGTCCACGTCCTAGAACGCCTTCTGGAAGAGCAACTGGCGCAAAGGCTCATCGTCCTCGATTTCCAGCGCCACCGGCAAGGCGCGCGTCACTTTTGCCAAAGTTGCGAGTTCGGGATCGCGCGCGATGCGCACGAGGTCCTTTTCCGTCGTCAATAGCACCAGGTCCTCGCGTGCGGCGCGCTTGAGCAGCGCCTCTGCCTCGTAACGGCTGTAGCGGTGGTGATCCGGGAATGCCTCGGTGACCTGGACGGAAATGCCGGCCGCGGCCGCCGTCGAAAAGAATTTTCCCGGATTGCCGATGCCGGCGAAGGCCAAAACCCGAAGCCCAGCCAGTGCCGAGACGGCATCGGCTTCCACCTCCAGTTGACCGTATAAAATCGGCAGGTTGCGCGCCTGCGCTTCGGCGATGACCGATTCGCATCGTGATGATGGCGCGCCCAGGACCAGCAGCGCATGGGCATGGCGCATCTGGGCGTGCAGCGGCGCACGCAGGGGGCCGGCGGGGATCACGTAACCATTGCCGATACCGCGGTCGGTATCGATCACCACGATGGAAAGGTTTTTAATCAACGACGGGTTTTGAAACCCGTCGTCCATCACGATGGTGGAAGCGCCGGCAGCACGCGCCATCTCCGCCCCGGCGACGCGGTCGTGCGCGACGATGGTCGGTGCAAGCCGCGCCAGCAGCAACGGCTCGTCGCCCACTTCGGCGGCGCTGTGGCGCGCCGCGTCCACGCGCAGCGGCCCGGCAGCCTCGCCGCCATAGCCGCGGCTGAGAAAGACCACCCGCCGCCCGCCATTGATCAGCAGACGCGCCAAGGCGAGCGCGGTCGGTGTCTTGCCGGCGCCGCCGACGGTGAGATTGCCAATGCAAATCACCGGCACGCCGGGGACATGCCCGCGGCGTTCCATCCGATAGGCGGCGACGGCGCCATAGGCGGCGGCGAAAGGCGCTAGCGCCAGGGCTTCCACGCCGACACCGCGCCACCAGAATGAGGGTTCACGCATCGCGCGAGTGTCGCCCAAGACGCAATTGCATGAAATAGGGCTCGAGCGCCTGCAACGTCCGGTCTAATGCGCCGCCCAGCCTATCCACCGTGCGGCGCGCGGCCCCGGTCACCGCCTGGCGCTGTTGATCGTCCGCGAGCCAGCCGCCGATACAGGCCGCGAGCATTGTCGCGTCCTTCACCTGCTCGGCCCCGCCTGCGCCGTCGAGCGCCGAATAGATGTCAGCGAAATTCCACACATGCGGGCCATGCACGATAGCCGCGCCAAGCTTTATCGGCTCGATCGGGTTCTGCCCACCATGTTCCACCAACGAGCCGCCCATGAAGACGACTGACGCAATACGATAAATCAGGCCGAGTTCGCCCATGGTGTCGGCCACATAGATCTCCGTCCCGGCGTCGGGCAGCTGGCCGCGCGAGCGCAGCGCCGGCGTCAAGCTTGAACTGCGCGCCAGCTCCTCAATCTCCGCCCCGCGATGTGGATGACGCGGGACGAGGATGGTCAGCAGGTTGGAGAAGCGGGGACGCAACCGCTGGTGCGCGTCCATCACCGCGGCCTCTTCGCCGGCATGCGTGGAGGCGGCGGCCAACACCGGCCGCCCGCTGATGGCGACTCGCATTGCCTCCACCTCGGCCGGGTCCGCCGTTGGCGCGGGCACGTCCAGCTTGAGATTGCCGGTCATAACCACGCGTTGTGCGCCGAGGCGGCCATAGCGCTCAGCGTCGGCGGGAGATTGCGCCAGGCAGAGATCGAAGCGCCGGAGCACCGCGCTGATGGTTTGCGGAATCCTGCTCCAGCGGGCGAAGGAGCGTTGTGACACCCGGCCATTGAGCAGCACCAAGGGGATTTTGCGCTCGGCGCTGGCCACGACAAGATTTGGCCAGAGATCGGACTCCACGAACAGCGCGAGGTCGGGCTGCCAATGATCGAAGAAACGGCCGACGAATGTCGGCACGTCGAGCGGCACGAATTGGTGAATGGCGCCGGCCGGCAGGCGCTGTTGCGCCAGCTCCGCCGAGGTAGTGGTGCCAGAGGTCACCAGCACCGCAAATCCTTCAGCGCAAATACGATTGATCAGCGGCAGCACGGCAGTGATTTCACCGACGCTGGCGCCATGCACCCAAACCAGCGGACCGGCGGGGCGCGGAACGCCGGCCTCTCCCCGGCGCTCGCCCAGGCGGGCGGGATCTTCTTTCCCGCGGTTGAGTCGATAGGAGAGCAGGAGCGGCGCCAGCGGCGCAGCTGCCGTCATCAGGAAACGATAGAGCAAGAGCGTTGTGGGCAGGCCGTCACGCACGGCCGGCGTCTCCGGCCCGTCGGTCGACCAGCGCATAGGCGCGGTCAGTCACCGCGTTGAGCTGAGCTTCCACCTGGCGGCGCGCGGCCTCCAGGTCGTCGTGGGTCGCGTCGGCAGCAACCCGAATGGGTTCGCCCATAACCACGGCGCCGCGGCTGAATGGCAGGTTCACGGCCGAGCTGTCCCAGCTGTTGAGCTTCACCCGGCGGCTGGTTGCCATCGCGACGGGATAGATCGGCCGGCCCGACACGCGCGCCAGCATGACGATGCCGAGTCCGGCGACGCGGGAAACTTTTGGCACATCCGCCGTCATGACGATGTTGTAGCCCTCGCGCAGCGCATTGTGCATTGCTTTGAACGCTCCGACCCCGCCCTTGCGCAGAAATTCCTTGTTATGGTCACCGGAGCCGCGAATGGTTTCGGCGCCGAGCCGCTCGGTCACAAGCGCGTTGATCTCGCCGTCACGATGGCGCGAGATCAACACCTTCACGCGATGCTCGTCGCGCTTGAGAAACGACGTCATGAAATGCTGGCCGTGCCACACCGCAACGATGACCGGCAGCTCCGGCCGGACGCGGTCGTAGAGATCCGCAGGCTCGAAGATGAACCGCGAGGTATTCCACACCAGGCGCAGGTAATTGCAAGCGGCGATTCCGATCGCCTTCTGTGCCCAGGGCGCGGTGGTGACCCGCTTCGGCAGGATACGCAATCGTTTCGCTCCGGAGTCTAGTGCTTGCCCGGCCGTCCGCCGGCATCGGGCTCGAGCAGCCGGTGTAGATGCACGATGAAATAGCGCATATGCGCGTTATCCACCGTTTGCTGCGCCTTCGCCTTCCAGGCCGAATAGGCGCTGGCGTAATTCGGATAGATGCCGACGACGTCGAGCTTCTCGAGGTCCTTGAATACGTGGCTGTCGAGATTTTCCAACTCGCCGCCGAATACCAGATGGAGCAATTGTGGCGCGGTTTTATCGGGCATGTCGGAAATATCCCTGGAATCAGTCGCCGAGCGATCTTACCGCGAGATCTTGTGATCTTGCACCAGCGCGGTCAGCGCGGCGTGGCGCCGCGGCCCGGCGGCAACAAGCGGCGGGTGGACCGGATGCGGCTTGTTATAGATCAGCGATTGTCGATCAAAAGTGGTGAGCGCCCCGCCGGCTTCGTGCACCAAAAGATCGGCGGCGGCAAGGTCCCAATCATGGGCATTGCCGGAGGCAAAAGCCGCATCGACGGCGCCTTGCGCGACCCGCGCGAAGCGGAGCGCGAGCGAATGGATTTTGGGATGCGCGACGAGGCCCGGCTCAAACATCTTCAAGCGTTTCTGATAGCCCGCGGGGGCGGCCACAGAGGCGCCGTCGAGCCCGCCGTCGGTGGTGCGGGTCGGCACATCGTTCAGCGTCGCACCGCGGCCCGCCACCGCGACGAACATCTCGTCCTCGACCGGCGCAAACACCACAGCGACGATCGGCCGGCCGTCCTCCACCAGCGCCGTGGCCACCGACCAGTCGGCAAGCCCGGCGATATAGGCGCGCGTGCCGTCGATCGGATCGATGATCCACAGTCGCTGCGCCCGCATGCGCTCCGGGTCGTCTTCGGTCTCTTCCGAGAGCCAACCGATCTGGCCGGCGGGATCGCGCAGCCGCTCCTGCAGGAACTCATTGACGGCGATGTCCGTCTCGGACACGGGGGAGTAATTAGCTTTATCCCAGCTCTTCAGCGGACCACGAAATTTGCCAAGCGCCAGTTGCCCAGCTTCCCGCACAGCTGAAACCAGTTGCTCGCGATAGCGCGAACGGTCGTCCTCGAACTCAGCGACCGGCAACGGTCAATCCCTCGATGCGCAGCGTTGGAGCATTGGTGCCGTAACGAAATTCGAGATCGTTCGCGGGCGTGAGCGTGCGGAACATGTCGCTCAAGTGGCCGGCGATGGTGACTTCACTCACCGGGTAAGCACGTCTGCCGCTCTCGATCCAGAAGCCGGAAGCACCGCGGCTATAGTCGCCGGTGACGATATTGGTCCCAGAGCCGATCAGGTCGGTGACAAAGAAGCCCTGGTGGATATCGGCGATCAACTCGTCAGGCGTCGCGCTCCCCGCTTCCAGATAAAGATTGCTCGCACTCGGCGAAGGAGATGAGGAGACGCCGCGGGAGGCATGGCCGGTGGTTTCGCGGCCGAGTTCGCGCGCGGTGGCGCTGTCGAGCAGCCAGGTCATCAGCACGCCGTCGTCAATCAGGGCGAGCTTCTTGCCGGCGACGCCTTCGGCATCGAAGGGACGCGAACGTTGGCCGCGCTTGCGCAGCGGATCGTCGATGATGCGGATGCCTTTGGCGAAAACCTGCTGGCCAAGCTTTTCCATCAGGAAACTGGTCTTGCGCGCAATGGCTGCGCCATTGACCGCACTGGCGAGCGAACCGATCAGCGAGCCGGCAACGCGCCGGTCGAACACGACGGGGACCTTGCCGGTCGCGGCCTTCAGCGGATTGAGCCGTTCCACCGCGCGCTGGCCCGCGGTCTTGCCGACTTTTGCCGGCTTGTCGAGATCGGCCGCGTGGAGTGTCGAGCTGTAGTCGTAGTCGCGTTCCATCGCGGTGCCTTCGCCGGCAATCGCCGTCATCGAGATGCCATAGCGGGACGCCAGATAGGCTCCCTTAAAACCGTGGCTGGTCACCACCACCATCCCGCCGATCCCCGCCGAGGCCGAGGCGCCGCCGGATTTGGTGACGCCTTGCACCGCCATCCCTGTCGTTTCGGCTTCTCGCGCCAGTTCTTCCAGCCGCCCCACCTCCGGCAGATCGGGATCGACTAGATCGAGATCGGGGAAATTCTTGGCGAGCAGAGCCGCATCCGCCAAGCCGGTGAACCGGTCCTCCGGCGCGACGCGCGCCATCGCCAGCGCGCGTTCGGCCAGCGCCTGCACCCCGTTGCCGCGCAAATCATTGGTGGAGACGAGCGCCTGCCGTTTCCCCACGAAGACGCGCAGCCCAAGGTCGTCGGCTTCGGACCGTTCGGATTCCTCCACCGCGCCGTTGCGGATTTCCACTGACTGCGAAACCGAGCGCACGGCTACCGCATCCGCCGCATCGGCACCGGCCCTGCGCGCGGCTTCGACCAGCCGTTCGGCAAGGCCCGTTAATACGGATTGATCGAGCAGGGATGACATGCGGGAGTTCCGTGGGGCCTGAAACGAGAGAAGCGGGCTACCGCCTTCAGATGTCATCGAAGCCGTAGGCATTCAAGCTTTTGGCAAGCATGACAAGAGATGGAATGCGGAACACCACTGATTAACCAGGGTTCTTAAGCGGATTCCCAGGTCTCTCGGGCATGGTGCGTCTCGACCGGGCATCAAAAAAGCCCGGCGGGGAGAGACTTTTGAGGCGTCAAGCGAAAGGCGGCGGGCCAGCGCCCGCTGGGTCGAGCCGTGCGTTACGGCTCGACCCCTTTTCTCTTCCTCTGCGCTTTCGGGCCGGCGATGCCGGAGCGGATGAGCGCAGACGGGATGTGGAGCTTCACCGCGAGCGCGTGGTCGTGCGGCGGTGCGTGCGCGGCATCCCGATGACGCTCAACCTGCCGATGGCTGATTTCCTCGGGGTGGCGCTGCGTGTCATCCCGCAGGGCGAGGCTGAAACGGTCTACCTCACCCTGGAGCATCCGGACCCCGGCCTGTCGGTCGCGCTGTATAATTCCTGCAATAGCGAAGACGTGGTGGCCGAGTGGCAATCCTGGGCGCAAATCCTGCAGCGCCCGTTACTGGTGACCGACGACAGCGGGGCTCTGCATGAACTCTTTCCACGCCTCGGCCCTGTGCGTTTGGGCGCAGTCGCGCCGCGTCGCCGTCGCCGCACGGCGATGAAAGGGCGTCGGCCGTCGATCGGCTGGCGCCGGCGTCCAGCGGTTGCGAGCGGTACCGTGCATCGCGGCGAGCGCGAAATCACCACGCGGGATTAGCGCAGGTCCCAAAGCGGGAACCGGTTTTCTCACGAGACCCTGCGTCAGCACTACATGAAATAATTCCAGGCCGCGTCCAGCAACAGCCCAGCGAACAGGATCAATCCGGCGTCGCGGTTGGATTTGAACAGCGCGAGGCAGCGGTCCGCATCGTCGATGTCGAGCCGCCAGATTTGCCAGGCAAGATGCGCCGCGAAGGCCGCAAGCCCTGACGCAAATAAAATGCCCGCGCCTGCGTTCCAGCCGGCCAACCCGATCAAGCTCACAGCGGCGCCATAAAAAGCTGCGAGTGCCGGCTTGCTGCGCGCACCGAATAGCAGCGCAGTCGATTTCATCCCGACCAGCGCGTCGTCTTCGCGGTCTTGATGCGCGTAGATGGTGTCATAGCCGATCACCCAGGCGATCGATCCCGCATACAGCAGCAAGGCGGGAGGATCGAGCCGGCCGAAGGCAGCCGCCCATCCCATCAGCGCGCCCCAGGAAAACGCCAGACCGAGCACGATCTGCGGCCAGTAAGTGAACCGTTTGAAGAAAGGATAGACCGCGACGATCGCAAGCGAGGCGATGCCGGTGCCGATCGCGAAGGTATTGAATTGCAGCAGCACAACGAGCCCGGTCAGCGCCTGCAGGATCAGGAATTCCACGGCGCCAGTCAGTATTACTTGCCCGGACGGAATCGGCCGCGAGCGCGTGCGCGCCACCTGCGCGTCGATGTTGCGGTCGACGATGTCGTTCCAGGTGCAGCCGCAGCCGCGCATCACGAAGGCGCCGACGAAGAACAGCACCAGATGCCAGGGGGAGGGGAAAGGCGCCTTGTCGTAGACGGCAGCCAGGCTCGCCGACCACCAGCAAGGCAGCAGCAACAACCAGGCACCGATCGGCCGGTCGAAGCGGGCGAGCCGCAAATAAGGGCGAAAGGAAGCGGGCGCGAGACGATCGACCCAATTGCCGGCCGCATCGGCGACGCGACCCGCCGTCTCGCTCATCGCGCGAGCGGATTGCCGCCGAGTGAATCGAGCGTGCCGCGGCCGGTTTGGGTGTTGTCCTTGCCGGCCACCGGCGGGCTCAACGCGTCGCTCAAGGTGGGTGCAGTTGGACGCGCCGGTTTTGCTGGCGCGGCAGCGGCGGTGCAAGCTTGCTTGCGATATCCCTCCGACTTGACGTTACTTGCCTGCACGCTTTCCAGCAGGTTCGGCGGGAAATTGCATGCGGTGCCGTTCTCCCGAACGTATTTGATCATCTGCACTTCGGCTTGAGTGAACTTCGTCAGCAGATTGCACAACTCGGCGGCGGACCCGCGCCGCTCGATGCCCGCTTTAGCCGCCTCGAACCGTTTTTCCACTTCCTGCCGCAGCGGCAAGAACTGGTCGAAACAAGGCGGCTTCTGCTGTGGCTGTCCGGGGGGCGGGAAGGGTGAAGCCTGTTGTCCGACCGGAGGAAAAGGCGATGCCTGTTGTCCGACCGGAGGAAAGGGGGATTGCGCTTGCGCTTCAGCGATGCCCGCGACGGCTAACGCCGCGGCGGCCATGAGAGCGTAGCGAAGCAGCATCATAAATTTCCCCTGCAACGGATCATCGAGCCGCCCCCGGCCGGGTGCCTAACAACGCTTGGATTCCGGCGAGAAGGCGGCAACAAACATATCTTCTTCTTCCGGCTTGCCGGAAGGCAAAGATCGGCAGAATTAAACCGGCTTCAGCCGTGATTCGGCAAGCAGCATGGCACGCTACGACATCCGCACCCCACGCCTTTACACCGATTCCCCGCTCGCCGCGGGCATGGCGGTGGCGCTGGAACAGCCGCAGGCGCACTATGTCCTGCATGTGATGCGGCTCAAAGCCGGCGATTCCGTCCTGCTGTTCAATGGTCGGGACGGCGAATGGCGCGCGCGGCTCGAAAATCCCGGCAAGCGCAGCGTATCGGCCCAGCTGGAAGAGCGCACCCGCGGCCAGACCGCAGCCGGCGATCTGCATTACTGGTTCGCCCCGCTGAAACATTCCCGGCTCGATTATATGGCTCAGAAGGCCGTGGAAATGGGCGCCGCCCGGCTGCAACCGGTGATCACGCGGCATACCCAGGCCGCGCGCGTCAATCTGGATCGGATGCGGGCCAATGCGGTGGAGGCGGCGGAGCAGTGCGGCATCCTGACGCTCCCGGAGATCGGTGCGCCGGCCGATCTGGAACAGGCCCTCTCACGGCGCGAGCCGTCGCGGCTGCTGATTTTTTGCGACGAGGATGCGGAGGTGCAAGATCCGCTCGCGGCGCTGCAGCAGATGCGCAGCCATCAGACCGGCGCGATCCCGCTCGCCTTGTTGATCGGGCCCGAAGGCGGCTTTGCAGAAGACGAGCGGGCGATGCTGCTGCGCGCGTCAAATGTGCTGCGGCTTGCGCTCGGCCCGCGTATCCTGCGCGCCGACACCGCGGCGGTGGCAGCGCTGGCGCTGGTCCAGGCGGTGCTGGGCGATTGGCGCTAGGCGCGATCAGCTTATCGGCGAACCGGTTCCGACTTCACCGGATCATACACGGTCAGCCTTTCGTGCGGATCGCGAACTCACGTTCCTTTAGGATATAGCCGCGCGGGAAGGCGCAGGCGAAGCCGATGTAATGGCCGTATTGCCGGTAGACGCTGGTAACGCGGGCGAGTTTCCCATAGGCGCCGCAATGCGCCTCCGCCGTTACAAAAGCCCATCTTTCGTTTTCCGGAGTCCAAACGATCATGCCGCCGGTGTCATTGCCGAAAGTGTAAGGCTGCGCCTGCGCGGCGGACGATCCAGCCGCAAGCAACACCAGGATAAGCATCCTTAGAATCATGACCCAGCTCCTGCGCAAGCTTAGGGCGGCTTTGCTTTATTTGAAAGACACTCGGCGGCCGATCAGAGCATCGCCTGGGCGCTCGACACCCGCCGACCGGAGGGGTGATTGGCGGCGCCAGATAAAATGGCCCGGGCTATCGCTCGTGCTCTTGACCCTGCGAGGGCGACGCGGCACCGTCTGCAAGCGATTGGGAGTGTTCTCGGAGCCTGTGCGATGCCGGCTGGCTTGAAAGGTTGGATCTTGGCGTTCGCGCTGATGGGAGCCGCGGCCTGGCCGGCGCCAGCGCCCGCCGCCAATTTTTTGGAAAAGAACTTCTACCTGTTCGGGCCGCGCTACGACTCGATCCTGCCGCCCTGCGAGGCCGCGCTCGGCGTGATTGCTTCCCGCTTCGCTGCGAAGGAAAGCCGGTTCTGGAACAGCAACCTGCAACTGGTGGATTTTGCCGATGTACGGGAAACCGCCCTGCGGCCCTGGGCCTCGGAAACCATCCCACGCCGCTTTTGCAGCGCGCGGACCAAAGTTTCAGACGGACAGTGGCGCCCGCTGCATTATGTGATCGCGGAAGACACGGGGATAATCGGGGCCTGGTGGGGGGTTGAATGGTGTGTCGCCGGGCTGGATCGGAATTGGGCCTATAATCCTGGATGCCGCATGGCGCGGCCCTAAAGCTGAGATGCCTTTTTATTCTCTTTTTGTTCTTGCAATGTTCCTTGGCCTCTGGTAGGCTTTTACGTCTGCAACAAGTAGTTGGGGCGTGTCATGCATAGCATCCATCGATCGGCGGCTCTGGCCGCCTTTATTTTTGTATTCTTCCTCGCAGTGACGACCGCGCCGGCGCAGGACCGGCGGCAAAACCAACCCGGGCAATTCGACTTCTACGTTCTCGCCTTGTCGTGGTCTCCCTCGTTTTGCGAGGCCGCAGA
>JAXDOO010000123.1:0-5084 GCA_034668865.1 Alphaproteobacteria bacterium | reverse complement strand
CGCGGACCTTTCACGAGCTCATCCCACGTTTTCGGCAGATCTTCCTTCTTCACCTTGTCCGTGTTGTACGCCATGCACCGGAACGACAGCTTGTGACTGATCCACGTGCCGTCGGCGGCGACATAGTCCGCTGATATGTTCTTGAAGCCAGGCAGTTCACGCAGATCGGCCAGCGCCTTCATATCGATGAAATAGAAGATGGCATCCGCGATCGCAGTCATCACGTCGGCGGTTACGCGTCCTTCGCCGAGAGCGACCAGCACCTGCATGCCGCGCCCGCTGGTGCTGGCGCGTTCATAGCGCACGTTGATGAACGGGTAGCGCTCGCGGAAGGCCGCCGTCATGTCGCGGAATTCGCGCGCCTCCCAGGTGCCGGAGACGATGACTTCCTTTTCCTGTTTGGCGCCCTCGATCCACGGCTGCGGCACGTTAAGCTCGGCATCGAGCCCTTCGAGTAGCGAAACATCAAGGCCGAGATCGGCAATAGCCTTCAGCGTCGCCTTCGGTGTTTCCGCCGCGCCCGCAAGCGGCCCCTGTGCCAACATCAAGGTCAGCGCTGTGGCGGCGGCCAGAACCCGCCTTTGCATCGCATCCTCCCTGTTTGTTGTTTTTCGTTGCCGCGTGGGTGGAGAGAGACTGCAGCCCCGCGCGTCGCTGTCAGGCGGATGAAGGCTCGGACTTGAGCACCTTACGGACCTTGTCGCCGCCATAGAGGCCGAGATGTTCCTGCCGGCCGGCCTTGCCGCGCTCCATTACCGCTTCCGCTTCCTGCGACGTCGCGAAACGCGCCTCGACCTCGACGCGGTAATTATCGGGATCGAGGAAGAACCAGTTCAGGATGCCTACTTCGCGTTTGTGTCCCACTGGCCCTTCGACCTGGATGCCCTGGGACTTGATGTACTCGATCGTCTCTTCCGCCTTGGCCGGATCGACGCGATAGGCCCAGTGAATGGCATGCGGAATGTCGAACTTCGGCACGTCCGGCGGCCACTTGATGATCGAGAGACCGAAGTCGCCAATGTAGATCTTCATCAGCGGGTTCGCCGATTTGTCGTTGCGCCATTCCAGGCGCGCACCCAACAGCTTGGTGTAGAAGTCGAGCGTGCGATCGAGATCCTGCACGTAGAAGCCGCTGTGGCTGATGCCGGTGATGGCCTCGGGGAGTTTCGCCTGATCCATGATTGTCTCCTTTTCGCAGGATTAGGATGCCTACTGGAGGCGTGTGATCGCGGTAACGTTCAACATCAGCGCTATTCCGCAGCAGCTCTACCGGCGAGGACGCGGCGACAGAAGGCCGGTCCGTCCTCACCTTCCTGGAGGTAGCCGGAAGCGCAGACGAAATCGGCGAAAGCATTCTCGTTGGGATTGCGGTGCACCCACGGCGCCTCGCCGCTTTCCTGCATATGCTTGATGGCCTTCATGAGCGCCTTACGCACCTCGATGATCACGATGTCGGTCGAGCCCAGGTGCTCCTTCGCCCGGTCCTGGATCGCGCCCTGCGTTTCAATCGCGAAGGCGTCCTGCGAGGGGAAATGTAATCCCATGCCGCCGTAGCTCTCGCCACGTTTCATTTCTTCGCGGTCCTGCAGATAGCGATTCTCTTGCCGACGGATATGGCGCAGGTCGGGAGCTACATTCGCCGCGCGATTATTCCGCAACCGTTCTTTGTTTAACGGTTCGGGATAACTGTAGAAGAATTCAAACCGGTAATGACTGTAGTCATCAATCGGGACATACCAGCGCCCCTGGTAACCCCCCTCGCCGGCGGAAGTAGATGGCGTCGCACTAGCCGGATAAACGTAGTTGTTGACGCGGAGATATTTGCGGCCGTTCGGCGCATTGTGCAGAGCGAAAATGCGCGTTCCATAGGCCGTATGTTCGATCGATATCTCTGGCGGTTCGGTACCGCGCAGAGCGCTGATATCGGCGCCCGAACGCTCGCTCGCCTTTCCGGGAGGCCGGCGGTGAAGATAGGTCGTATGCGCCGGGTCGGTGGAGCTTTCCAAGCCTTGCAGCCAGTTGCACATCTGGATGACACGGAAGGTCAGCCGGTTGGGTTCGGGCCCGGTGAGGAATTCGAAATCCGGAATGAGCGGCGGCTCGCCCTTGCCCATGTAGCACCAGATCGCGCCGCCTTTTTCCTGCACCGGATAAGCGACGTGACGCACCTTGTGGCAGAACTTCTTGCCGGCGGGCTCTGCGGGCTGATCGAGGCATTTGCCGTTCTTGTCGAACAGCCAGCCGTGATAAAGGCAGCGCAGGCCGCCGTCCTCGACCCGCCCGTAGGACAGGTCGGTGCCGCGATGCGGGCAGAATTGGCCGATGAGTCCAAGCTCGCCGCCGTCGGACCGGAACAGCACGAGATCTTCGCTCATAATCCGGATTGGGATCGGCGCGCCGCCGGGCGGCATTTCCTCCGCCGTCGCAATCGGCTGCCAATAACTGCGCACGAATTCCCCGCACGGGGTTCCGGGTCCCGTCTGGGTGAGCAAGTCATTGTTGGCCTTGGACAGCATCGCGAAGATTCCTCTCTGTCCTTTTTTTATGGCCGCAGCGCAGAATACTGCATTGAAATGCCAGCACGCACAATATCCATTTTGATTTCGCTGCAGCGGTAAAGAGTTGCAGCAACTCGCGGATTGCCTTCCAATGCGGCCTGAGAATTTAACTGTGCCGAAGAGGGATGATGACTGTCACCAGCGCCACCCGACAGCCGCCGGCCGCTTGGGCGCCAAGGATAAAGGCATCTTCGCTTTGGGAGCTTGCCGTATTTCTCGTCGTCTTTGTAGCGGTCGTGACGCCGCTGTTATTTCTTGTTCTCGGCAGCTTCAGCCAAGCCCGCCTTCCCGCTGAATTCTCCTTCTTCCGGCTTGGCCTGACCAACTACATCAAGGTGTGGGGCGATCCCGCCACCTATGCCGTGATGTCGAACACGCTGTGGTTCGCGCTGGGCAGCACCGTCTATGGCATCCTCATCGCCGCGACTCTCGCTTGGCTGGTGGAGCGCACCAATATCCCGGGCAAGATCTGGATTTATGCCGGTGTGCCGATGACCCTGGCGATGCCAGGGATGCTGCAGGCGATGGCCTGGGTGCTGCTGGCGAGCCCGCGCATCGGCTTCATCAACAAGGGCCTGATGGATGTCTTCGGGCTGTCGTCGCCGCCGTTCAATATCTACACCTTGCCGGGCATGATCTTCATCGAGGGACTTCGCATGGTCCCGACCGCCTTCCTGATGCTCGTGCCGCTGCTTCGCAGCATGGACCCCTCGCTGGAAGAAGCGGCGGCCATGTCGGGAGCGCGGCCTTCCTCGGCGCTGCGCAAGGTGACGCTCGGCCTGATGCTGCCGGGACTGCTCGCGGTCGCCATCTACCAGTTCACGAGCGCGCTGGAGCAATTCGAGGTACCGGGCATTCTCGGGCTGCCTGCCAATATCTACGTGTTCAGCACCAAGATCTACGCGGTGCTGCACGCCACCTCTTCCCTGCCCGCCTATGGCGAGGCCAATGCGCTGGCCATGCTCTATCTGCTGGTGGCGGTCCTGGGCATCTACGCCTATAGCCGCGTGATCGCCAGATCCGAGCGATTCACGGTGATCACCGGCAAGGGCTATCGCCCGCGCCTGCTACCGCTCGGCCGGTGGCGCTGGCCGGCGTTCGGTCTTGTGCTGCTATATCTGGCGCTGTCGACGATCATTCCCTTCCTCGTGCTCGGCTATGTATCGTTCCTGCCTTACCTGCAGGCGCCGTCGGCGCGCGCCTTTGCCGCCATGAACTGGGACAATTATCTTACGGTGTTCCAAACCGACCGCATCGGCCGCACGCTGTGGAACACGGTCGTGATGACGCTGGCGGTTGCGACCAGCGTGGTGATCATTTCCTTCCTGGTTTCGGTCGTCGTGGTGCGCTCGAAATTCTGGGGCCGCAAGATTCTCGACCAGCTCGCCTTTCTGCCGCACGCCATTCCCGGCATGGTCATGGGCCTCGCCTTGCTGTGGGTGTTCCTCCAGATCGATAAGCTTGGCACCAGCCTGTTCGGTTCGCTAACCTCGCTCATCATCGCCTTTACCATCGGCTACATGTCGTACGGCACGCGGGTGATGAACGCCGCCGTCTTGCAGATCCACAAGGACCTGGAGGAAGCCGCCAAGGTCAGCGGCGCGCCGCAGTGGCGCGTGTTCTGGCGGGTGTTCTTCCCGCTGTTGCAGCCCGCTTTTGTCGGCGTCTGGATCTGGACCGTTCTGCATGTGGTGCGATCGGCCGGCAAGCCCCTGATCCTCACCAGCGGCGCGGAGAACGAGGTTCTGGCGGCGTTGATCTGGAACATGTGGGATCAAGGCTCCGTCGAAGCCGCCGGCGCCATCGGCACGCTGCTGATGCTGGCGCTTCTCGCCGTCAGCCTCGTGGTGCGGCAATTCGGATTCGGCCGCGGCGCGCACATTCAGGAGGCGAGATGATCCACATTGCGGATTTGCATGTCCGTTACCAGGGCGACCGCGGCGAGGTCCACGCCGTCCGCGGAATAAATTTGCAGATCAAGGAAGGACAGTTCTACACGCTGCTCGGGCCCTCCGGCTGCGGCAAGACCAGCACGCTGCGTTGCCTCGCCGGCCTCGAGGCCGCGAGCGAAGGCGAGATCTCCATCGCGGGCGAGCTCGTCTATTCCTCATCGCGCGGCGTCCTGGTGCCCCCGCACAAACGCGACATCGGCATGGTATTTCAGTCCTACGCGATCTGGCCGCACATGACCGCTTTCGAGAACGTAGCCTTTCCCCTGCGGGAATTGCGCCGCTTCTCAAAATGCTATGTGATGGACCGGGTCAGCAACGAATTTGGGTTTGTCAAGGTTTCGGTTCTGGAAGACCGGCCGGCGCCATTCCTCTCGGGTGGTCAGCAGCAGCGCCTGGCCTTGGCGCGCGCGCTAGTGCGCGAACCCAAGGTGCTCCTGCTCGACGAGCCGCTGTCGAACCTGGATGCGAAACTTCGGGAAGACACACGCGTCGAGCTGCGGGAGCTGGTGAAGAAGATCGGCATCACCACGGTGTATGTCACGCACGACCAGCTCGAGGCACTCACCATGTCCGA
>JAXDOO010000122.1:0-3887 GCA_034668865.1 Alphaproteobacteria bacterium | reverse complement strand
GTCTAACCTGCAAAATGCTCAATTGAAGCTCGGCGCCGCCAACAGGACGCAGGCGGTGGTTTTTGCGCACCTTTGGAGGGTCATACAGATGTGAACTGCTCGTCCATCTTTAGAGTGCGCAGCTTTGCCTCCGAAAAATTGAACACGTGCTGCTTGCGGCAAGATGGACATTTACACACGAGCTTTGCAGCCTTGACCCGCTCTAGATCGTCGCGGCCGTAGATAACGCCGGTATCGATTTCCCCACCCGTTTCAGGGCAGACGAGGACGAGAACCCCTGACGACAATTCTTCGCGCATATTTATATCGTCCCAGACCGACGGAAGAAGTCCTTGCGGGGCGCCGAAGAAGTCCGGTCCTGGCCCGACGCGGAAGCAACTTAGCCGGTGGCAGACTCCCGGTTCCGTAGGTAGGCCGAACCCGTTCGGTGCAGTGCTGATCGAGCGCGCCCGCGGGCATCAGCGCCGGGGCATCTCCACGGCCGAAGGCCGGCTCTTGCGAATCAGCCTTTCTCGCAGCGCAATCGCGACCGCACCCGTCTTGTTGGCGGCACCGAGCTTGTGCATAGCGTGTTGCGTATGCTCGTCGACGGTCCGTTTGGTGATCTGGAGTATGTCTGCGATGTCCTGGGCCGACTTGCCTTGCGCCGCCCACCACAGAACCTCGCGCTCGCGCAATGACAGCGAGTGGACGTGTGCCGGCACCGGCACGGGCTCGATGACCTCCCAGTCGCCCTTGCGCCGCGCCACGGCCAGCTGATGCGCGCGCGCCACCTCCAGCACCTCCGTGGCTCCGCTCACGGGAATGGGGTAGGTGCACAACACCGTCATCGGGCGGCCCGCAAGGAACGCGTTGAGCGAAAATTCGTAATCGCAAAACTCCTTCCAGTGGTCGGTGTCGAGCCAGAACGCATTGCCGCTCACTCGCAATCCCTCGTAACCCCTCGCGAGTGCGCCGCGCAGTTTCTCCTCCCAACGGTCGGTGATCTTCTTGAGATTGAAACGACCTCCTGGGAGATACCATTCGCGTCCCGCAACGATTTCCACGTCACTGGCAGCCAGATGTCGATCGAAAGCGGGGATGTGCCCGCGCAACGCCGTGTGGGCTTCCTCCAAGGTCAGCGGGTCCGAAAGAGCCCAAAAACACAATTCTTTGCTCTCCAATCCAGTTTTAAGGAAAGGGATCACCGTGTCGAGGAGATCCTGTTTCGATTCGTAAAGCACGCAGACGTGCGACCCCCAGGGCATATCACCCAGGACGTTCACTCCGGTGCTTCTCAAGGCAGTGGTCATTGCCGGGTACTCCTCAAAGAGGAATTGCGCCGGACCATCGGGAGAGCGTCGAGCCCGCGCAGACGCGCCTCGGTTCGGTCGGCAGAGCGATGTTGTGCTAGCTCTGGCCGTTCGCCGATGGTAGCGCCGATCGAGGTGTGAAGGGAAGACCATTGTGTCCCACGAAGCTACGACATGTCGATCGAGCGGATTTGATCCGTGATGCGGGAAAGAAGCTCTGGCCCAAGCTGGCCAGACATCGTCACCGCGCGCGTAGTCCCGAGATCGGCAAGCGTCATCGGCGTCTTCTCAACCTCCATGCCTGCCTGAAGCTTGTTCCAATAACCGCGCTCTGGCACCGGCACGTCCGCGCGCCGGCACTGCTTGGCAATTGCGACATCCGAAATGCCGACCTTCTTGGCCAGAGACCGCATCGGCTCCGACCAGACCAGATCGTACAGCTGCTCTCGTGTCAGGGTGATTGTCTTGTCCAGCATCTCCCCTCCGTTACACGTGCAATATTATTCCCTAGACTTTCGTCCGAGCTCCAGTGATTTTAACTCATTCGTTGTTTCCAGGGTCCGCCAAACCGGCGGCGCTGCCGGAACGCCCGGTGGTGATGTAACTATTCGGGCGGATCGATGCCTGACAGGATGACCTTGCCAGGGAAAGACGCCTTCACCGGCCCGATCTTTAACGTGACCTTGGCGGTCATTTCCGTGTCGGAAAATTTTTCCCGGCCCTCACAACCGGGGATCCATTGTCTCAAAACGCTGGTCGTTCAGAGCCGCCCGCACGACCGCCTGGGGAGCCTCAATGCGCTGGGTGCCCGTGATGTCCATGAAGGGCCTGCGTTATGATGCTGGAGCCATGCCGCGCGGATGCCCGCCCCGGCGCACGGCGACGATTTCCGCCAGGATAGAGATCGCGATTTCGTCCGGGGTGATAGCTCCGAGGTCGAGGCCGGCCGGTGCTTTCAGCTTTGCCAGCCGTTCGGGGGCAATGCCTTGCTCTTTTAGCTTGGCCTTCAGCGCCTCCGCTTTCTTGCGGCTGCCGACGAAGGCCACATAGTCGGCTTCCACCGTCAGAGCCGCCTGCAGCGCCGCCTCGTCGCCGCGCCCCTGCGTCGCTACTACAACAAAGCGGGCTCCGCCGTCATCCGCCGGCAGCGCATAGTCTTCGATTCGCCGGTCCGCTTGCGGAAAGGCGGTCTGATCCTCCCCCGGCGCGCAAATGGTCACTGCAAATCCCATCCCGTGGCCGAGATTGGCGACGGCAACCGCGACCGGGCTGGAGCCGCAGACCACGACCTGCGGACGCGGTAAGACAGGTTCGACGAAGACATCCATCGTGCCGTGGCTCGGGCACATGTTCTTGGCGAAGCGCATGCCCTCGCGCTCCTCGCCTCCGTGCAAGCCGCGCTCCTGCAGGACATCGGGCGGCTGGACGGAGATGAGGCGCGGCTTGCCGTCGGCGAGCGCTTCCTTTGCCGCCTTGAGGACGGCCATGCGCGCACAACCGCCGCCGATCCATCCTTCCGAGACAGTGCCATCAGGCAGGATGACAGCCTTGGCGCCGGCCTTGGCGGCGGTGGCGGCCACCGTCCGCACTACCGTCGCCAGCGCAAAGGGTTTGCCGCGGGTTTTCATGGTAGAAATGAGATCGAGAATATCGGTCGCGTGATTCATGGTCAGATCCTCGCGAGGTATGGCTCGAGAGCGGCTAGGCTCTTGAGATTATGCGCGGGCGCGAACAGGTCGATATAGGGCAGGGCCGCCTGCATGCCGCGCGCTTCCGGGCTATAGTTGTTCCAGCCGATCAGCGGATTGAGCCAGATGATGCGGCGGCAGCGGCGCCGCAGGTGCTGCATCTCGAGGCCGAGTCGTTCCGGCTCGCCGGTGTCGTAACCGTCAGAGACGATTATCACGGCCGTGCGCGAATTGATGACGCGCTTCGCATGCCAGCGGTTAAACGTAGCGATACTTTCGCCGATTTTTGTGCCGCCGCCGATTCCTTGCGCCATTAGCGACATCCGATCGACCGCGCGGGTAACGTCGCGGTCGCGCATCGATTCTGACACGTGCGCCAGGCGTGTGTGGAACACGAAAGCTTCGGCCTCGCGGAAGGCATCGACGACGCCGTGCAGGAAGCGCACGAAGAACGCGGTGTAAAGACTCATGGATCCGGAAGCATCGAGGAGAATCACGAGGCGCAGCGGTTTCACCTTGCGCCGCCGCCAAACCAGCTCCATCGGCGTGCCGCCGTGCGAGATATTGCGGTGGATCGTGCGCCGCAGGTCGAGCCTGCGCCCGCGCCGGCGCACCTGCTGACGGCGAACGAGCTTTGCCCGCATTTTTCGCGCCAGCCGCACCGCAAGCGCATGCGCCTCGGCAATATCTTCCGGGTCTACGATATAGCGCATGTCGGCTGTTGCCAGCATTTCGGCGCGAGACGCACCCTCCCGCCGGCCGCGCCCATTCGACGGATTGTCGTGCTGCGGGCCATCACCGCGCTGCACATGATCGGGCGGGCCCAGCTTCCCTTCCGGCGCACCGGCTTCCGCAAGACGCTTGGGCGATGCCTTGCTTTCCACCGCTGCTCCGCTGAGAGTTTGCA
>JAXDOO010000121.1:0-3383 GCA_034668865.1 Alphaproteobacteria bacterium | reverse complement strand
AGCGTATGTTTAGCTAGACCAACTCTTTCCGTCAACGCAGCGAAGGCGTTCCGCAACACCTGCTAGGTCCTCAGTATAACCAACCGGGATACTGTCATTTAAAGAACCTGCAGTCCGTTTTTCTATTCCTCTTGAAGCGTGCATGCGCTGTGAACTTGGCCCGAGCGTATCTCGTTACGATATTTGGTGCCGGCTACAGGACTCGAACCTGAGACCCCCTGATTACAAATCAGGTGCTCTACCAACTGAGCTAAGCCGGCCGATGCGCAACAGCTACCAGCCGCGACATTCCGGAACAAGGTGGCGCATTCTTGCCGGAATCGCTTAACGGATCGCTGCCCCGCGCCGTGAGCTTCGAAAAAAAAGCCCCGCGAAGGCGGGGCGAGGTAAGACAGCCGGCGCCACCTCAGCGGCGCCGGACGTGCTTAAGTTTAGGCAGGAAGACTGTGCGGGGCCGAACGGCCCCGCACGTGGATCTGCCTTGCTAGGCTCTCACCTCTGCCGGTTTCCAGATGCTGATCTTGCGTGTCTCCGGCATAAAGATGACGGCGATTACGAAGCACACCGCCGGCACCAATATCGGGTAGAGCAGCGCGTAGCCGATGCTGCCGGTGGCCGCGAAAGCCGCCGAGGTGATGAACGGCACCAAGCCGCCCCCCCAGCCGTTGCCGATGTGATACGGCACCGATACCGACGTGTAGCGAATCCTGCCCGGGAAGTATTCCGCCAGGAACGCTCCGACCGGCCCATAGACCATCCCGACGTAGCAAACGAGGATGAAGATGATGAAGATCGCGATCGGATAGTTGATGTTGCCGGGCACCGTGACCGATCCGAGCCACAGATACAGCGGATAGTAGGTGAGCGACGCGAGCAGCATGCCTCCCAGGATCACCGGCTTGCGGCCGATCTTGTCGGACAGCCAGCCGAAGAAGATCAAGCTCGGCGTCGCAAGCAGCAGCGCGGCGCCCACGATGTACGCCGAGGTCAGCGGGTCAACTTTGGAAACCTGCTGCAGGAAGTACAGCGCCCAGAACTGACCGCTGTACCAGACCACACCCTGGCCGATCAGCACGACGGTGGCGATCAGGATGTATTTGATATTCGAACTCATGAACGCTTCTTTCCAAGGATTCTTGGTCATCTGCCCCTTGGCTCTGATCTCCGCGAAGATCGGCGTCTCCTGCAACTGGAGCCGGATCCAGATTGCGATCGCGACCAGCAGGAAGGACACCAGGAACGGAACGCGCCACGCCCATGCGTTGAACTCATCATTGCCGAAGTACGTACGTGTCCCGATGATCACGCCCAGCGACACCACGATCCCCAACGTCGGAGAGGTCTGCAGCCAGCCGGTGTAGTAGCCGCGGCTTTCGTCCGGCACATGCTCGGCGACGTAAGTGATGGCGCCGCCATATTCACCGCCCAGGCACAGGCCCTGGAGCATCCGCATGCCGAAGAGAAGGAACGCCGCGGTCAAACCTATCTCCGCATAAGTGGGGATCAACCCGATCGCCCCTGTGCCTATCCCCATTCCGCTGAGCGTAAGGAGGAAGGTGTATTTGCGGCCGACCCGGTCGCCCATCCATCCGAACAGGAATGCCCCAAGTGGACGGATCAGGAATCCGGCGGTGAATAGCGCAATCGTGCTCAGCAGAGCCGCGACCGGGTGCGACTGTTCGAAGAACTTGACCGACAAGACTGCAGCCAAACTGCCGAAAATATAGAAGTCGTACCACTCGATGACATTTCCCACCGCCGCGGCGATGATCACACGCCGGAAGTCCTTGGGAACCTCTGGGCCAGCCATATTGTCCTCCTCCTATTCAGGGGTTTTATCTTCGCGGCCGCATAGCTTCGCGGCACGCCCCCGGCGGGTTGGCGAGACAACTGTCGCCGTAACCGCCGTGGACATGGTCGCGCCCCTTTTGCGTGTCCGTTGAGGGCCAAAGCCGCGCCCTGCCGCGACGCTAGGGATGATCGGGGCCTGTTGTCTTTTCTCCACTTGTCTTAGGCCGAAGGTAGGAAGTGCGGCCGTAAACTTTTGAAGTAACATAAGAATCATCAGATTGGTGAGAGGACGTCTGGACCAATCGCAGCCCGCACCACGTCGTGCCGCATGAATGGTGCACGAGGCGAACTTTGCTAGCGTGAGCGTATGTTGAACAAAGGCCAATGGAGGTTCGTCGGCGCATCGGCACGATCCTCGTTGAGAGTCATCGGCATCGCGCTCCTCATACTTGCCGCGCTGACCGCCGCCCTGGCAGGCCTCCAAAACCTGGCTGACGTCGGCACGGTCACGCTCATCTATTTGATCGCGGTGCTATTCGCCGCGATCAGGGGAGGGATTTTTCCAGCCGTGGTCACCGCCTTGGTGGCTGTTGCAGCAGCAGCCTTCTTCTTCTATCCGCCGATCTATGATTTTCGTGTGCACAATCCGATTCACCTGATCGATCTTGTGCTTTTCATCATCGTTGCAGTGGTCACCGGAAAGCTCGCAACCGACGTCCGGAGGGCGAGAATGCGCGAGCAAGCCGATGCCTTGCGTGAAGCCCTGATAGGCTCGGTCTCGCACGAACTGCGGACCCCACTCTCCTCGATCATAGGTTCCGCCTCGGTCCTGGCGCAGTCAGCGGAGATTGCCAATCACCACCAACTCGCGCCTTTGGTGAAAGGTCTGAGCGAAGAGGCCGAGCGGTTGAACGATCACATTCAGAATCTGCTCGACGCCACCCGCATCAGCAGCGAGGGCATACGTCCGCGCGCCGAATGGGTCGATCCGGGAGATATCGTCAATGCTGCGGTCGAACGCAAAAAGAAACTCCTCGCCGGGTACAGGCTCGACGTGGCGGTCGCCGACGATCTTCCGCTGCTGCGGCTTGATCCCATGCTGGTCGAAAAGGCGCTCGGCCAACTGATCGAAAATGCCGTCAAGTATTCTCCGCTAAATTCGACGATTGAGATCGCGGCACACCAGAGTAGCGGCATGATAAAGTTCGCCGTGAAAGATGAAGGCACCGGCATATCCAGCGACGAGATGGACCGTATCTGGGACCGGTTTTTTCGCAGCCCCCGCCACCGGGACGTTCAGGGCTCCGGCCTTGGTCTATGGATCGCCCGCGCGCTCGTGACTGCCTGCGACGGGCGTGTTGAAGCGCATAGCGCCGGCATTGGCCGGGGCGCGACCGTCGCGCTCTATCTGCCCGTGCAACCCGGCCCGAAACCCACACGTGTCGAGCCGACCGATGAGTAACCCCGCTCCGATCGTGTTGATTGTCGACGATGAAGTGCAAATCAGGCGTTTTCTGCGCGCCGGCTTCGAGCTTGAAAAGTTCTCGGTGCTTGAAGCCGAAACCGCGGAAGCAGCGTTACGAACGGCGACG
>JAXDOO010000120.1:0-6044 GCA_034668865.1 Alphaproteobacteria bacterium | reverse complement strand
GTGGCGGAGGAAGAGGAAAACATAAGGTAGGCGGGGGCCGACTCCCCTACCCCTTCTCCCGCAGCAGGCGCCCTTTTTCGCGGGCCCAGTCGCGCTTCTTGTCGGTCTCGCGCTTGTCGTGGAGTTTCTTGCCGCGCCCGAGCGCGATCTCGAGCTTGGCGCGGCCCCTTTCGTTGAAATAGAGCCGCAGCGGCACCAGCGTCATGCCTTCACGCTCCACCGCGCCGGCAAGCTTGTTCACCTGGTTCTTGTGCAGCAGCAACTTACGGCGGCGCTTCGGCTCATGGTTGAATCGGCTCGCCTGGAGATATTCCGGGATATTCGAATTGATCAGCCAGATCTCGCCCCCGCGCGAATCCGCATATGACTCCGCGATCGTCGCCTTGCCCGTGCGCAAGGATTTGACCTCAGTGCCGGTCAGCATGATGCCGGCCTCGAATACCTCGCCGATCTCGTAATTGAAGCGAGCCTTACGGTTGTCGGCGACAACTTTGATCTTGCGTTCTGTTTTCGCCGCCATCGCTCCTCGTCCCCGAACGCCCTGAGATAATCATAACAGCCCTGTCGCCGGATTCGTGACGAATGAATAATGACTGGGGAGGCCCGTTAGGCCAGCTGCGTCGGCGGCGTGGGCCCGGACTTCAGCAAATCGCGAATTTCTATCAGGATCGCTTCCTGTCGCGTGGGTGCCGGATCCGGCTTTTTTGCTTCCGCCGCCCGTAGGCGATTGATGGCCTTGGCCACCCAGAACAGCACCCAAGCGACAATCATGAAATTGATCGTCACCGTGACGAAGTTGCCCCAGGCCAGTACCGCGCCTTGCTTCTTGGCCTCGTCCAGCGAGCCGGCCGTCACAGTGGACGACAGACCCGTGAAATAGTTGGAGAAATCCAACCCTCCGGTGACAGCGCCGATAACCGGCATGAAGATATCCCCAACCAGCGACTGCACGATACCGTTGAAAGCGGCGCCAATGATCACGCCCACGGCCAGATCAGCCACGTTGCCGCGAATGGCAAATTCCCGGAATTCCTTCAGCATTACCCTCTCCTCCCAGCATTGGCGCGCTGACTCTCGGCGAGGACTCGCCGCGGGCGGTCATCGGCCAGGATGACGGGAAGAGTCAATTCCGATTGCGGCGAGTCAATGGGCTTTGCGCTCACGCCAATGGGTCGGCTCGACTTCCAGCCGGCCTTGCGAATTGGCATTGACCCAACCTCCTTCCGTCAGGCGGCAGGGGAACGTCAGGGTGTAGGAACCAAATTGATCCGCGACCTGCAGCTCGACTTCGCGGTCGGGCGGGGCGGATTCGATCGGCTTCCAGAAGCGATTATTCTGTTTTGGACGATAAAGCGACACGCGGCACCAAAATCCAATTTACCCATCGGATTCTAACGCGATGCGGCGAGGGATGTTCCTCACACGAGGGAACTATCTTGTTACCTGCCCGCCCTAGTTGGTGAGACCGGCATGCACCATGGCTTCCCGCACTGCCGCCTTGGTCGGCTCCGACAGCGGCACCATTGGGAGCCGCACGGTTTCTTCGCATTTGCCGAGCAGCGAGAGCGCATATTTCGCTGGTGCCGGATTGGTCTCGATGAACAATGCATGATGCAGCGGCATCAACTTGTCCTGCAGCCTGAGGGCAGTAACGTAATCGCCCTTCAGACAGGCGCGCTGCAATTCGGCGCAAAGCCGCGGCGCCACGTTAGACGTCACCGAGATGCAGCCGTGGCCGCCATGCGCCATGAAGCCCAGTGCGGAGGCATCTTCGCCGGAGAGCTGATTAAAGTCGGGGCCGAGTGCGGCCCGCTGCTGCGAAACGCGGATCACGCTGGCGGTGGCGTCCTTCACGCCGGCGATGTTCTTCAGCGCAAACAGCCGCTTCATCGTCTCCACGGACATGTCGACCACTGACCGGCCCGGGATGTTGTAAATGATGATCGGAATGCTGATGGCGTCGTTGATCGCCTTATAGTGCTCGTACAGCCCTTCCTGCGTCGGCTTGTTGTAATAGGGTGTCACGATCAACACGGCGTCGGCCCCCATCTTCTCCGCGTGGCGCGACAATTCGATCGCCTCCTGGGTTGAATTCGACCCCGAGCCGGCGATTACTGGCACGCGCCCCTTGGCCTGGTGCACGCACCATTCCACCGCCTGCATGTGCTCACGATGGGACAGGGTCGGGCTTTCGCCCGTTGTGCCCACGGGCACGAGGCCGCTGGTGCCTTCGCCGATCTGCCAATCGATCAGGGCACGAAAGGCGCTTTCGTCGAGCAATCCGTTCTTGAACGGCGTGACGAGAGCAGTGAACGAGCCCCTGAAGCTCGTCTTGGCGGTCATGAGCAATCCCCGATTTTCGGCACCCGGAGGTCAGCCTGAGCCCATTGATATCGGGTCGGCCGGACGGAAGAAAGAGGGCAGGCGCGGCGACAGGTCGCGCCTGCGTGTTTCGATGTAGCCGCAAAAGACCCCTGAATCGCGGATTTTAGAAGGTATCAACCAAGATCGCCCAAAAATCCGCTGTAGCTGGGGACGTGGACAAGGTAGACCGGAGCGATGAATCGACCCCTGAGGTTCCCGATCGCACATCTGGCGGCGGCCACCGGACTCGCCCTGCTTCTGGGACTGGGTACCGGTGCGGCGAATGCCGCGCCGACAAAGAACAGCGCCAAAGCCGCGGCGAAACCTGCAGCGAAGGGAAAGCCGAAATCCGTTGCCAAGCCGGTTGCAACGCCTGCCGCAACGAAAACGTCGCGCGCAAATACGCGCGTTCCCCTGCCCCGCACGCGGCCGGCAGCGGCGAGCACCAATACTGCGGCGCTGGTGCCGGGCGTGCCGTATTCGGACTTGCGGCCTTCCCCGCAAGTAGCGCCTCCCGCACCGGTTGCCGCGCCTGCGCCCGAAATGCCTGCCCCGAAAGCGGCGTCTCCGATTTCTTCTGCCGACCTTGCCACCATGAAACAGGCCATGGCTCTCGTCAGCCGTGGCAAAATCGACGAAGCCGGTTCGATGACGCGCAGCATCAGCGAACGTGCCGCCGCCAAGTTGGTAGAATGGGCGATCCTGCGCTCGTCCTACAACGATGGCATTAGTTTCGAGCGCTACGTCGCCTTCATCGATGAGAATCCTAGCTGGCCCAGCCTAGAACTGTTCCGCCGTCGCGCTGAGGGCGCCCTGTGGGAAGACAAACGCGAAGCCAGGACCGTTCGCAATTATTTCGCCAGCCGCGCGCCGGTAAGCGCGAAGGGCCGTCTGGCGTTGGCCCGCGCCCTGCTGGCCCAAGGCGACCGCAAATCGGCCGAGCCACTGGTGCGCCACGTTTGGCGGCACGAGAGCCTTACGCCCCCGCTCGAGACCCTAGTCACCAATGCCTTTGGAGACATGCTGACGGCGGCGGACCACAAGATCCGAATGGACGAACGGCTTTACGACGAGGACGTCGAGGCGGGCATGCGCATGGCGCAGCGGCTGGGTCCCACGCAGCTTGCCATCGCCAAGGCACGCATCGCCATGGTCAAAAAGGCAGGCAACGTCAAGGCAATGCTCGAGGCCGTTCCGGCGGAGGGACGCCGCGACCCCGTCTACCTGTTCACGCTGGCGCAGTATTTGCGGCGGGCCGACCAGATTGCAGAAGCGGGAAAAGCGATGCTTTCTGTGCCGCGCGACCCGGCCGTGCTGGGTGATCTTGACCAGTGGTGGATGGAGCGGCGCTATCTGGCCCGCAAGCTGCTCGATATCGGAGATCCGAAGAGTGCTTATCTCGTCGCGCGCGATGCCTCGCCGCCGCCGAAGGAAAATTACCGGGTCGATCACCAGTTCACCGCCGGCTGGATCGCGTTGCGCTTCCTCAATGATCCGGCAACCGCGCTAACTCATTTCTCTCGCATTCCGGAAAATCTCACGGCCTCCAACCCGCATGCGCTGGCGCGCGCGAATTACTGGCTCGGGCGGACGATGGAAGCGCAGGGCCGGCGCGAGGAGGCACGCAAATATTACGACGCCGCCGGCCGGCATTCCACGGTTTATTACGGTCAGCTTGCGCGAGCAAAGCTCGGCCTTCCCGATTTGCCGCTGCGCCCGCCGCCGCGGCGCACCGGCGCGCAGCCGGATGTGGTCCGCGCGGCGGAGATCCTTTATGCGCTGGATGAGCGCGACCTCGCAAACATCATGCTGGCGGATATCGGCGAGCACAGTGACGACCTCAACGTCCTGGCCGGACTCGGCGAAGCCGCCAACCGCGCCAATGACGCGCGCGGCATGCTGCTGCTCGGCAAGGCCGCGCTCGGCCGCGGTCATCCGTTCGAATACTACGCGCATCCGACGGTCGGCCTGCCCGGCTATACCCCGATCGGACCTGCCATTGATTCGAGCGTGGCGTATTCGATCGCCCGCACCGAAAGCCACTTCAATCAGCGCGTCGTCTCCACCGCCAAGGCGGTGGGCTTGATGCAGGTGACGCCGGATGCCGGCAAATACATCGCCAAAAAATTCAAGGCGATCTTCGACTGGGGTCGCATGCAGAAGGATCCGGTCTACAATACGCAGATGGGCGCGGCGGAGCTCGGCGACCTGTTTCAATTTTATCGCGGTTCCTACATTATGACCTTTGCCGGCTATAACGCCGGCCGCGGGCGGGTAAAGGATTGGATCGAGCGGTTTGGCGATCCGCGCGATCCCAAGGTCGATCCGGTCGACTGGGTGGAGCGCATCCCTTTCGCGGAGACGCGCAATTACGTTCCTCGCATTCTGGAAGCCTTGCAGGTCTATCGCATCCGCTTCGGCGGCAACAGCAAGCTGCAGATCGAGGCCGATCTGCAGCGCGGCAGCACCCGTACGCAATAGCCGCGATTTGCGCGGGCTATTCGTTTGTCCTATCCAGCGCCGCATGTCCGACTATGTGAGCCGTTTTGTCAGCACGCCGGACGGCCTGAATCTGCACGTGCGGGTTTATGGCCCACCCACCACTCGGAGCCTACCGGTGGTTTGCCTTCATGGCTTGGCGCGCACCAGTGCGGATTTTCATTGCTTGGCGCTCACGCTGTCTGGGCACCCCCCCAATCACCGGCAGGTCATTGCCATCGACTACCGTGGGCGTGGGCGATCCGACTTCGATCCCAATCCGGCCAACTACAATGTCGGCACCGAGCTCAATGATGTGCTGACGGTGCTGTCGGCGCTCGATATTCGACCCGCGGTATTCATCGGCACCTCACGCGGCGGCATCCTGACGATGCTGCTGGCCACCATCCGCCCACAAGCCATCGTTGGCGCCGTGCTCAACGATATCGGTCCGGTGATGGAACCCGTTGGGCTCATGCGCATCAAGGGCTATGTCGGCAAGCTATCCCAGCCCAAAAGTTTCGAGCACGGCGGCGAGATGCTGCGCCAACTCCTCGGCGCGCAATTCCCCAGCCTCACGGCCGACGACTGGACGGCTTTTGCCCGACGCACCTTCGAGGAGCGCGACGGCAAGCTCGTGCCCTCTTATGATCTCGCGCTGGCGCAGACCCTGGTAGATTTCGAATTGGACCAGCCGCTGCCGCCGTTGTGGCAGCAATTCGAGGCGCTGGCGCATGTCCCGGTAATGGTGTTGCGGGGGGAGAATTCCGACTTGCTCTCGCGCGCGACGGTCGCGGCTATGCGCCAGCGCAAAGCCGACCTGCAGGTAGTGGAGGTGCCCGGCCAAGGGCATGCGCCGCTCTTGATGGAAGAAGCTATCATAGCCCGGCTGGGCCAATTCATCGCCGGCTGCGAGCGGTCCGGAGCCTAATCGGCCAGGGCCTTGGCGTAAGCCTCTTCGAACCACTTAATCCGTTCTTCCGCATAGCCCACCCGCGGCCAGCCAGCCTGCTGCGAGGCGAAGCTCTGCAGCCGCTCGACTACGTTATTGTCCTCGGAGTGCACCTTGCGGATGAAATATTCCACCACCCGTGCCCTTCCGGGCTCCGTGGCGGCATCGAACCACCGCCCCAGCATTCCTTGATCCCTTTCGAAGGGCGCCCGGTAATACCAGGAGCGCATGAAGGAACGGCCCGGCGCCA
>JAXDOO010000119.1:0-2918 GCA_034668865.1 Alphaproteobacteria bacterium | reverse complement strand
GAGCCACGGCATTCATCGGATATGCGTCATGCATGGCTTGTGAGCGCATTTCGAACGTATCGATCTCGATCCGGGCCGCTGTGTCACGCAGAAGCTGAACCAGGTCGCGATCGAATTCGAAACTGTCATTTCCCCACCGTTCGGCGACTTCGATGTCCGTATGGGAACGCTGTGCCGCAGCCTGGATGGCGGCATGGACTTCGGTTTCCATGTTGGCGAGTTCGCCGGGCGAGGGATGGCGAAAATCGATAAAAAGAGTGGCGCGGTCCGAAATGATGCCGGGGAGATTGGGCGTGACGTTGATGGCGACAGCGGTGGTCTTGCCGCCGCCGGCCTCGTGAGCATTCCCGATGTCGTTGACGGCGATGGCGACCATCGCGGCGCCGACCAGCGCATTCTTGCGCGCGTGCATCGGCGGGCCGGCCACATGGGCTCTTTCACCGCGGACCTCGATGCGCATCCCGCGCATCGGGATGGCGCCGACCACGATGCCGACCGGAATCCCGCGGCGATCCAGCTCGGGCGCCTGTTCAATATGAAGTTCCAGATAGCTGTCGACGACGCGACCCCCGACGGGCGCATCTCCCGCATAGCCGATGCGCTCCAGTTCCTGGCGCACGGTCTTGCCGGCATGGTCCTTACGATCAAGCGCCCATTCAAGCTCCGCTTGTCCGGCAAACACTCGGGAGGCCAGCGTCAGCGGAGGGAAACGGGCTCCCTCTTCGTTCGTCCAATTTACGACTTCAATCGCTCGCTTCGTCTCGACGCCGCGATCGTCCAGTGTTCGCAGCAGTTCCAGGCCGGCCATGACTCCGAGCACGCCGTCGAAGCGTCCGCCCGGCAACTGCGTGTCCAGATGACTACCCACCAGCACTGCGGGCAGATCGGGCTGGCTGCCTTCCCGTCTGATGAACATGTTGCCGATGCGATCAACCAGAAGCTTGTACCCGCTTTCGCGCGCCCAGCCGGCGAGCGTGTCTCGCATCCGCTTGTCTTCATCGCTGAGCGAGAGGCGACAGATGCCTCCAGCTTCCGTGCCACCGATCGCCGCCGAGGCTTCGATGGTTCGCCAGAAGCGCTCCATGTCAGGAGATAGCGGACTAGTATTCCGCATGTTGACGCACCCGAGTCCCCCGCCGCGGGTCACCGCGCATCATTTCTGCGGGGACGCGATCGTTCGCTCTCTAAATCAGGTAAACCCGACTCGTCAAGTCATATTGAAGCACATCGCTATGACAAATTGACAGCCTCATTGAGTCCAATTAATGGAACAATGTAACCTGCGGTCGGGCAATGAATGTTCGTGTTGGCCGGCGGGACTCTCCTCGGTGCCGGCCGGCAGGAGCCGCGCGGCCCACAGGATCAATCTGGCACCGCCCTGAACGAGACGCCGAGGAAAGAGAGCAATGAAGGTGGATCTTGTCATTCGAAACGCGCACGTGATCGATCACGATGGCGAGATGGAAGGTGGCGTCGCGGTTCTGAACGGCAAAATCGCCTTTACCGGCGCCAACGACGCGCTTCCGGACGCCAAGCGCGTCATCGACGCGCAAGGTCGCGTGCTGATGCCTGGCGTGATCGATCCGCATTGCCACCTCGGCAACACATACCCTTACAACGAGGACATGCGCACCGAGAGCGCGGCGGCGGCAAGCGGAGGCATCACCACCATCATGATGTATGTCCGCAACAAAGGCGTGTCCTACCTTCCCGTCTACCAGGAGAGAAAGACAGTCGGGGAGCAGAATTCACTCATCGATTTCGGTCTCCATTTTGCGATCCAGCGCGAAGAGCATATTCACGAGATTCCCAGCATCGTCGAGAAGACCGGCGTCCGCTCATACAAGTGCTACTTCGGATACGAGCCCGACAATCCGATCGGAATTGTGCCGGCGACGGACGGCTGGGTGTATGCAACCATGCGTCACCTGGCCAAAGTCCGTGATGGCGTCATCAGCGTCCATTGCGAAAACACTGCGATAGCGAGCTGGCTCAAGGAAGAGCTCAAGGCGACCGGCCGACAGGACCTCGGCGCCTACACCGAATCGCGGCCTGCATTTTGCGAGGAAGAGACCATCAAGCGCATGATTTTCCTCGCTGAGCGCACGAAGTGTCCTTTGCATCTTGTTCACACATCGGTCGGAATGGGGCCGGTGCTGGCTGCCGAGGCGCGCGCACGCGGGATCGATGTCACAGTCGAGACCTGCCAGCACTACCTGACGCGCACGTGCTATGATCCAGATCTGGACATGAAGGCGAAAATCTCGCCCCCGTTGCGTGACAAGAATGAACTGGAAGGCTTGTGGCGCGGGATGATGAACGGCTCGGTTTTCAGCCTTGGCTCCGACCACGTGCCGTTTCTACCCAAGAAGGGCGAGGACATCTGGAGGGAACTGTCGGGAATAGTGAACTTCCCCTGGGAGCTTGCGCTGATGCTGCACTTCGGCGTGCACCAGCGCAAATTGCCGTTATCCCGGCTTGTCGAGCTCACCTCCTATAATCCGGCGCGCCGGTTCGGCCTCTGGCCCAATAAGGGCACGCTCCGGCCTGGCGCCGACGCCGACCTCACCCTGATCGACCTTGAAGAAGAGCGGACCGTGCAACACACCGGACACGGGACCTGCATCTATGAAGGTTGGAAACTCAAAGGATGGCCGGTAACGACCATCTCGCGCGGTGCCGTCGTATGCGAGAACGGTATGATCGACGACACCGCCTATGGCCATGGCCGCTACGTCGGATGGCAATGAGCTGAAAGAGGTTGCCCAAGATTAGTAACGCGCCCTGAACCGCGAGTCGCCCAATGGGACTGTCGGAACAGGAACGGACGTCATGTCGGGACGCAGGTTGGGTGGTGCCGTCCATCCGACTGCCGGAAGATTTGATCGCTCCGGCTAGAGATCTTGCGCGAAGGCTTG
>JAXDOO010000118.1:0-2718 GCA_034668865.1 Alphaproteobacteria bacterium | reverse complement strand
AAACCTATGGCCCCGCCTCGGTGTGCGCGGAGCAGCCGGGCTGGGACAATCTGCCCGCCGACGCCCGCGCGCAGATGAAGCGTCGCCAAGGTGTATCCTATCCGTTGCAGGAAGGCGTAACGGTGCTAGATCCCGAGACGATGCGGCGGGTGCCGCGCGACGGCGAGACCATCGGCGAGGTGATGTTCCGCGGCAACATCGTGATGAAGGGCTATCTGAAGAACGAAAAGGCCACCAAGGAGGCCTTCGAAGGCGGCTGGTTTCATACCGGCGACCTCGGCGTGCTGGACGAGCACGGTTACGTCATCATCAAGGACCGCTCCAAGGACATCATCATCTCCGGCGGCGAAAATATCTCATCGGTCGAGGTCGAAGACGTGCTCTACAAGCATCCCGCCGTGCTGTTCGCGGCCGTGGTGGCAAAGCCGGATGCGAAATGGGGCGAGGTGCCCTGCGCCTTCGTCGAGTTGAAAGACAACGCCAGCACGACCGAAGCCGACATCATCGCATTTTGCCGAAGTCACATGCCCGGCTTCAAAACGCCGAAGGCGGTGGTGTTCGGCCCGATCCCGAGGACGTCAACCGGCAAGATCCAGAAATTCATGCTGCGCGATCAGGTCAAATCGGCGAAGGCAATATCGGCGTGAGGTCTTCGTCATTGCGAGCGAAGCAAAGCAATCCAGAAGCGCAAGGAATAACAGGATTGTTTCGTCACTTCGCTCCTCGCAATGACGTTCAGTCGCCCAGCGTCAGCCGCATGCCGTCATAGGCCGGAATTGCGTTCGCCGGCAGGCTTAGCCGCAGCACCTCGTAGTCCAGATCCGAATGCATGTTGGTGATGACAGCGCGTTTCGGCTTGAACCGCTCGACCCAGGACAGCGCATCGTTGACGCTGAAATGGCTGGGGTGGCCGGCGTAGCGCAACCCGTCGATGATCCAGAGGTCGAGATTCTCCAGCGCGGGCCAGCTCTGGCGCGGGATGTCGTTGACATCGGGCGTATAGGCCGCATTGCCGATCCGGTAGCCCAGCGCCGGAATATTGCCATGCTGCAGGAGAAATGCGGACAGCTCCAGCGGACCGCCCTTCCCCGTGATGGTTCGGCTTTCGCCGGCCTCAATTGGATGCCTGTCCAATATCGGCGGATAGTCGCTGTCCGGTGGAGATACGAAGCAGTATGAAAAGCGCAGCAGGATGTCTTTCGCGGTTGATTGATTGAGATAGACCGGAATGCGCCGGCGCTGATGCAGCACCACCGAACGCAGATCGTCGATGCCATGGGTCTGGTCGGCGTGCTCGTGAGTGAGAAACACCGCGTCGATATGATCGACATCGGCGTCAATCAGCTGCTCGCGCAAATCGGGCGAGGTATCGATCACGGCCCGCGTGGTGCCGCTTGCCGTCGTCCGCTCGACCAGCAATGAGCAGCGGCGGCGACGGTTCTTCGGATTGCTGGGGTCGCAGGCGCCCCAGCCCAGCGCAGGCCGCGGCACGCCGGCCGACGATCCGCAGCCGAGAATCGTCAGCGTCAGCGTCATGTGGCGGGCGTCTTGCTGAACAGGCGGAAGAAGTTTTCCGTGGTCTGGCGCGATATCTCCTCTAACGAGACCCCGCGCGTTTCCGCCAGCACCTTGGCGATTTCCACCACATAGGATGGCTCATTACGCTTGCCGCGAAACTTTCCCGGCGCGAGGTAAGGCGCGTCGGTTTCCACCATGATGCGGTCGGCCGGAAGCTCCGCTGCCAGATCGCGCAGCGGCTGCGACTTCTTGAAGGTCAGAATGCCCGTGAATGAAATCGAAAGTCCCAGAGAGATCGCTTTCATCGCCAGATCCCGCCCGCCGGTGTAGCAATGCAGCACGGCGCGAAACGATCCTTTTGTCATCTCGTCTTCCAGGATGCGGCCGCAGTCCTCGTCGGCGTCGCGGGTATGAATCACCAGCGGCAGCGCGGTGGTGCGGGCGGCGGCGATATGCGCGCGGAAACCGCGTTCCTGCGCTTCGCGCGAGCCGTGCTGGTAGAAATAGTCCAGCCCCGCCTCGCCCAAAGCCACGACCTTTGGATGCTTGGTCAGTTCGATCAACTTCTCCGCAGGAATACCATCTTCCTCATCTGCATGGTGCGGATGCGTACCGACGGAGCAGTAAACGTTCGGAAAACGCTGCGTGATCGCCAGCAGCTCGTCGAGGCGCTTTACCCGCGTGGAGATCGTCACGATGCGCCCTATTCCCGCGGCTGCGGCGCGTGCAACGATCGCGTCGAGATCTTCGGCAAAATCCGGAAAATCCAGATGGCAATGGCTGTCGACAAGCATTGGTTTTCAGCCGTTCACGCCGCTGATGGTTCGATGTAGCGCGGGAAAACCGCGACCGGCGCAGGCAATTTAGTGCCGGCCTTGATGCGTGTTGCACCGCCCAGCGCCGCGAAGTCGCGTGCGTCCGCTTCTATGCCGAGACTGTCGAGCAGTTTCGCCGACGATTCCGGCATCACCGGCTGGGTCAGAACGGCAATCTGCCGGATCACCTCGGCCGTTACGTACAACACGGTGCGCTGCCGCGGTGGATCGGTCTTCGCCAGCGCCCATGGCGCCTCGCCCGCGAAATAGCGGTTGGCTTCGGCAACGACAGCCCACACCGCGTTGAGCCAATGATGAATCTGCTGCGTGCTCATCGCGGCGCGTGCCATCCCGATCATGCCGTCGGCCTGCGCAAGGATCGCCT
>JAXDOO010000117.1:0-7099 GCA_034668865.1 Alphaproteobacteria bacterium | reverse complement strand
GCTCGGACTCGTGCGCGCACATATTCGTCGGCCTGCTGGCCGCGCGCATGCCGGCGACGGCAAATTGCGAGAAAAAATTGTCTCAGCCCTGCCCTATTCCCTGACAAAATCGCAGCGGCGCGCATTGGACGAAATCACCGCCGATCTTGCGCTGCCGCAACGCATGTTACGGCTGCTGCAAGGCGATGTCGGCTCCGGCAAGACTATTGTCGCGCTGCTGGCCGCAGCGGCGGTGATCGAGACCGGCCGCCAGGCGGCCCTGATGGCGCCGACGGAAATCCTGGTGCGCCAACATCACAAGACCATCGCGCCTTTGGCGGAAGCCGCCGGCATCCGCATTGCCGTTCTCACCGGCAGGGAGCGCGGGCGCGAGCGCAGCGACACATTCGAGCGTCTCGCCGGTGGCGAAATCGATCTGTTGCTAGGCACGCATGCATTGTTTCAGGAGGACGTCGCGTTCAAGGAACTGGCGCTGGCCATCGTTGACGAGCAGCATCGCTTCGGCGTGCACCAGCGCCTCGCGCTGGCGCGCAAGGGCGCCTCGGTAGATGTGCTGGTGCTCACCGCCACGCCGATCCCGCGCACGCTCGTGCTCACTTACTTCGGCGACATGGACCTCTCGGAGCTGCGTGAGAAGCCAGCAGGGCGAAAGCCGATCGATACCCGAACCGTTGCGCTCGATCGCCTAGAGGATGTCGTGGAGGCAGTCGGCCGCGCGCTCGCCGCCGGGCAGCGGGTTTATTGGGTCTGCCCGCTGGTGGATGAATCGGAGAAGGTCGATCTCGCCGCCGCGGAAGAACGGTTCGAGATGCTTGAGCAGCGTTTCGGCCACACCGTCGAGCTCGTGCATGGACGCATGAAAGGCACGGAGAAGGATCGCGCCATGCAGCGCTTCGCTTCCGGCGAGGCACGGCTGCTCGTCGCAACGACGGTGATCGAAGTTGGCGTCGACGTGCCGGAAGCCACTGCGATGGTGATCGAACATGCAGAGCGCTTCGGCCTGGCCCAGCTGCACCAGTTGCGTGGCCGCATCGGCCGCGGCTCGGAACATTCCACCTGTCTTTTGCTCTATAAGGCGCCGCTGAGCGAGACCGCAAAGGCGCGTCTCGCGATTTTACGCGAGAGCGAGGACGGCTTTCACATCGCGGAGGAAGATTTGAAGCTGCGCGGGGAAGGCGACGTGCTTGGTACGCGGCAGAGTGGCATGCCGGGCTTCCGTGTCGCCCGCATGGAATTCCACAGCCATCTGCTGGGCCCGGCGCGCGACGACGCAGCGCTGATCCTTGCGCGCGATCCCAAGCTCGCGAGCACGCGCGGAGCGGCGCTGCGGCATCTGCTTTATCTGTTCGAAAAGGAAGAAGCGGTCCGCCTTATTCAGGCGGGGTGATCGCCTCCCACCCGCCCCAGGGGGAAGCTAAACCGGCGAAGCGCGGGCGGCCTGTGCCGTCGCGGCCATGGCAGCCAGTTTCTTCTGCTGGTCGTCGCTCGGCTGCACCATGCCGGCCGACATCAATAGCGTCATCGCGCTTTCCACCGTGATATCGAGCTCGATCACGTCCTTGCGCGGAACGTAGAAGAAGAAACCGGTGGTCGGGTTTGGCGTGCAGGGCAAGAAAGCTGAAACATGCTCGCTTTGCGGCAACCGGGCGGAGACGTCCGCGCTCGGCGGCTGCGATAGAAATACCAGAGACCACATCCTGGGCGCCGGGAATTCCACCAGGCCCACGGTGCGAAAGCTCGATCCGCTTTTCGAGAACAGCGTCTCAAAGATCTGTTTCACCGTACGGTAGATCGGCCGCACAATCGGCATGCGGTCCAGCAGCTTCTCGCCGAATTCCAACAGCGTGCGTCCCACCAAATTGGCGGTGAGGAAGCCGAGAAAAGTCAGCATCACAAAGGCGATGATCAGCCCGTAGCCGGGGATGTAGATGTTCAGATAAGTTTCCGGCCTGTAGGGCCCCGGGATGAAAGGCCGCACCAGATCGTCCACCCAGGTCACGAAAGCCCAGGTCAGATAGAGCGTGATTGCAACAGGGCCGGCGACCACTAGGCCGGTGAGGAAATAGTTGCGCAGCCGCGCCATCGGCCGCCTTTCCGCGGCTTCCGCAGTTGCCTGCACCTCCAGGGAGAGCGCCTTGGCTGTCTCAGTCAGGGACTTTTCCAGCTCGGAGCTCATTCCACCGTTACCGATTTGGCGAGATTGCGCGGCTGGTCGACGTCCGTGCCGATCGTAACCGCCGTGTGGTAAGCGATTAGCTGCACCGGCAGCGCATAGACCAACGGCGTTACGGTTTCCGGCACGTCCGGCAGCTTCAACGTGAGCATAGATTCCACCGGGGCGGCAGCAACGCCCTTCGCATCGGTCACCAGGATGATCCGACCGCCGCGCGCGGCTACTTCCTGCATGTTCGAAACTGTTTTTTCGAACACACCATCATAAGGCGCAATCACGATCACCGGCATGGTTTCGTCGATTAGCGCGATCGGGCCATGCTTCAACTCTCCGGCGGCATAGCCTTCGGCGTGAATGTAGGAAATCTCTTTTAGCTTCAGCGCGCCTTCCAGCGCCAGCGGGAAGCTCGTGCCGCGGCCGAGATAGAGGACGTCGCGAGATTTCGCAAGATCGCGCGCCAAGGCCTCGATGTTCGGCTCGAGCGCCAGCGCTGCCGCCATGTGGCGCGGCACTTCGATAAGCGCCCGGACAAGTTCTTGCTCTTGCTTTTCGCTCAACACGCCGCGCGCGCGGCCTACCGCGATCGCGAAGCAGGCCAGCACCGCGAGCTGACATGTGAAGGCCTTGGTGGAGGCGACGCCGATTTCCGGACCGGCCAGCGTCGGCAGCACCAGGTCGCTTTCGCGAGCGATGGTGGAGGTCGGCACATTCACGATGGAAATCACGTGCTGCTTTTGCGCACGCGCATAGCGCAGCGAGGCGAGCGTGTCGGCGGTCTCGCCCGATTGCGACACGAAAATCGCGAGGTCGCCTTCGTCCATCGGCGCTTCCCGATAACGAAATTCCGAGGCCACGTCGATTTCCACCGGCAGCCGCGCGTAGCGCTCGAACCAGTATTTGGCGACCAGGCCGGCGTAATAGGCAGTGCCGCAGGCCGAGATCGAAAGCCGCTTTAGCTTGGCGGGATCGAAGGGAAGCTTTGGCAGTTGGATCCGCTCATTCGCCATATCAAGATAATGCGCAAGCGTATGGCCGACCACTTCCGGCTGTTCATGGATTTCCTTCGCCATGAAATGGCGATGGTTGCCCTTGTCGATCAACACCGAGGAGGCCGAGGATTTCAGCACCTGCCGTTTGACCGCGCGCCCACCGGCGTCATGGACGGCCACGTTTTGGCGGCTGAGCTCGACCCAGTCGCCGTCCTCGAGATAACTGATGGTGTCGGTGAAGGGCGAGAGTGCGATCGCATCCGAGCCGAGATACATCTCGCCCTTGCCATAGCCGATCGCGAGCGGCGAGCCTTTGCGCGCGCCGATCAAGAGATCGTCCTTGCCCGCGAACAGGAAGGCGAGTGCGAAAGCACCGCGCAGTTGCGGGAGCGCAGCAGCGACCGCATCGGCGGGTGAAAGTCCCTTGTTCATCTCTCGGCTGACCAGATGCGCCACCACTTCTGTATCTGTCTGGGTGACGAATTTGGCACCGCTCTTTTCAAGCTGTTCGCGCAGCTCGCGATAATTTTCGATGATCCCATTGTGCACCACCGCCACTTGCTCGGTAGCATGCGGATGCGCGTTGTTTTCGGTGGGTCGCCCATGGGTTGCCCAGCGGGTGTGGCCAATCCCGATGTTGCCGGCGAGCGGCTCATCACGCAGGCGGTTTTCCAAATTTTTCAGCTTGCCTTCGGCGCGGCGGCGGGAAAGCTTTCCGCCTTCAAGCGTGGCGACACCCGCGGAGTCGTAACCGCGGTATTCGAGTCGCTTCAGCGCATCGACCAATTGTCCCGCGACGGCCTCACGGCCGAGAATTCCGACAATCCCGCACATCGATTGAGCTTAAACTCCCTGCCGCTGGCGCCGAAACAAATTCCCGGCGCGGCCGGCCTGCCCAGTGAAGCCCAAAAGCGTTACGCGGTGTGAATGTTGAACCACAAACGGCATCACTGCGGCTATTTATCCTTCTTGCCCGCCGCGGCTTTCTCGCGCAAGGCTTTGGCGCGATTTTCCTTAATAACTTGCCGCGCCCGCCCGAAAACCAGCGCATCGGCCGGCACGTCGTCAGTGATGACGCTGCCGGTCGCCACATAGGCGCCCTCGCCGATCTTCACCGGCGACACCAGCGCCGAATTGGAGCCGATGAAGGCTCCCTTACCCACCTCGCTGCGATGCTTTGCCTCGCCGTCGTAATTACAAAAGATCGTGCCTGCGCCGATATTGGCGTCGGCACCCACGCTGGCGTCTCCGATATAGGCGAGGTGATTGGCTTTCGCCCCCTCGCCGAGCTTGGCTTCCTTCACCTCGACGAAATTGCCGACACGGGAATTAGCGCCGAGCTGCGCGCCCGGACGCAGCCGCGCGAACGGTCCAACCGAGGCGCCGGTCCCAACATGCGCGCCTTCCAGATGCGAAAAGGAGTGGATCACCGCATTATCCTCGACCACCACACCGGGGCCGAAAACAACGTACGGCTCCACGGTCACGTCGCGGCCGAACTTGGTGTCCGCCGCAAGGAAAACGGTCTCCGGCGCCAGCATGGTCACGCCGGCCTCGATTGCCGCCTGCCGCAGGCGTTTTTGCAGCACGGCTTCGGCCTCTGCCAGCTGCGCTTTGGTATTGATGCCGCGCACTTCGTCCTCCTCCACTTCGATCGCCGCCGTGTTGAGCGCCAGTTCACGGGCGATCGACACCGCGTCGGTCAAATAGAATTCCCGCTTCGCGTTGTCGTCACCAATCCGTTCCAAGATATCAAGCGCATGTTTGCCGGCGAGCCCCATCAGCCCGCCGTTGCAAAGCGTGATCGCGCGTTCGGCAGACGTCGCATCTTTCTCTTCACGGATGGCCGTGAGCTGTCCTTCCTCGACAATCAGCCGCCCATAACCGGTCGGATTCGCCGGGCGGAAGCCTAGCACCGCCACCGCCGCGCCGTCCGCGAGCGCAGTTCGCAGGCGCCGTAGTGTCTGCGCGCTCAAGAGCGGCGTGTCGCCGAAGATCACCACCACATCGTCGGCGCCGCGCGCGAGCGCAGTCTTGGCCATCAACACGGCATGAGCAGTACCCCGGCGTTCATTCTGAATGTGAATTTCGGCCTCCGGCAGCAGCCGCCTAGCTTCTGCCGCCACCGCGTCATGGCCCGGGCCGACCACCACCGCCGTCGCGGTGCCGCCCGCCTGGCGCACCGCCGCCAGCACATGCCCCAACAGGGACCGACCAGCCAGCGCATGCAGCACCTTCGGCCGCGTTGATCGCATGCGCGTGCCCTCGCCGGCGGCAAGCACAATTGACAGACAAGTCCTCCCCTGCATCGGGTTCTCCAAGCGCCTAGTGCCGCCGATTTGAAGTTCCTAGACCACCTGCCGCAAACTCGATTAGGAACTTCAAATCGAAAAGCGGCACTAGAATCATAAGGTGCTAGTGCCCCTTTGCTTTCGAAGTTCGTGTCAGGTGATTGCCGCGGGGGGTTCACGAACTTCGGAAGCGGGGCACTAGGGGCCGACTCTATCGCTCCAAGCATACACCGCCCACGAGCCCCCGAAAGCAGCAGCGGAGCCATGAATCAGCTGACGTTTCAGTTCAGGCGGCGGGTTCCTTCGGACAGGCGCGATGGGTGCACGCGATCATGACCGGTTTAAGGACGTCGGCACGGTGTGGCTGACGAGTTGGGGCTAAGCCGCGGTCGTCGCCTTCACCGCGGCGGCTTTGGTACAGGACCGCGCGGTTGCGAGACCATCACCCGCATTGCATAGTCGGCGGATGGCCCGCTCTTTATTCCTTCCCAGCGCACGACAAACCAACTGGCTGCTGATTGTCGGATTTATATCAATCGGCTACGCACTCTATCTTCGTTATACGGCGATCGAAGTTCCGGTTGTGGCGCTGGCCTGTCAGGCAGGCCTCGACACCTGGCTCTGTCTCGCGCGCAAGACGGCCACGACATTATTCCAGCATTCCATATTCGGCGCCGTCGCGCTTGGGGTGGCGATCCTCAACCTGTTGCGGCCCTCAGTCGTGCTGGTTGCCGTGGCGCTTGCCGCAGCCGGTCTCGGCATCGTTCTTTATAATGTGACGCTCTCGGCTTTCGCCGTGGCCCTGCTGGTGCTCAGTCTGGCGCGGCCCGCGAGCGCAGCAGAGTGAGCGCGAGCGCGAACAGCGCGCCGCTGCACCAGAGTGCCTGCCAATTGGCGAAGCTTTCGTTGATCGCGATATAGGCCGCGCAGAGCGCGAGTGCGGAGGCCATCACGACTTCGGCCGCGCCGCGCGCACCTGTCGAGGGAGGCAGGAAGGCGAGCACAAGATAAGGCATAACCGCCGCGGTCAGCGGCGCGAAAGCGAAATCGCGGTAGCGCGGATCAAAGGCAAGGCCGAGCGCGCGCTCCAGCGCCAGCACGCCGATCACAACAAGGACAGCGCCGAGCGCAAAGCGCAACGGATCGCGTAGACGACCGGGCGCAGGCGTCAGCACTTGCGCGAATGCCGGGATGGTGATCCCGGAAGTCACAGCTGCAGCGGTCACAAGCGGCGCTGCAAGTGTAACGGCGAGCAGTGCGAGCGAGCGAAACCATCCGCCGACGCCGAGGCTTTCGATCGGCACATTCTCCACTGCCCATCCGGCGAGAATCCCCGGAGCTGCCGCGATCGCCGCCACCGCCAGCCACCGCCTGGAATTGGCTTCTTCCCGGCGAGCGGTCCAGGCGGCAGCGAAGGTCAGAAAAGCCAACCCCATCCCTCCGAACGCCTGCCAAAACCAGCCTGGATGGTTCGATATCGTACCACCCCACGCGAATTTGATCTGACGCGTTTCGCCATGCAGCAAGCCCCAATGGCCCCCGACGGTGCCCTCGTGAACACGTTTCCAAGATTGGTCGAAAGCCTCGATCAGATTGGCGCGGAAATTCTCCCGCTTGGCGAGCGTCAACACGTCATGCATCACCCG
>JAXDOO010000116.1:0-14316 GCA_034668865.1 Alphaproteobacteria bacterium | reverse complement strand
ATGAGCGCTTTACCGGCGAGGAGCTGCGCCGCGTGCGCGCGGACGATCCATCGGTGCAGATCATCGCGCATCCGGAATGCCCGCCCGATGTGATCGCTGAGGCGGATTACACGGGCTCGACTTCCGGTATGATTGACTTTGTGCGCCAGCACCAGCCGAAGCGCGTTGTGCTGGTCACCGAATGCTCGATGGCGGACAACGTCTCGGCAGAGCTGCCGAACGTGCAATTCGTGCGGCCGTGCAATCTGTGCCCACACATGAAGCGCATCACCCTGCCGAAGATCCTCGACAGCCTGGTCTATATGCAGGAAGAGGTCTGGGTGGATCCGGCCATCGCCGCCAAGGCCCGCCGCGCCGTCGAGCGCATGGTGAATTTGAACAGCTGAGCTCTGCTTGTCCCCGCTTGGTGCAAGCACGTTGCGGTTTCATGACACACTGAGCGACGTACGGGCGACTGCCGAAGGGGCCGCTGCCCTACCCGTTACAGCGATTTGAGAATCCCCATGCCAAGCACGCTGCTCTGCCCCAACGCCTTTCTTTCGCCGCTCGAGATCGACGAGGCGGTGACGCGCGCGCTGGCTGAGGATCTCGGCCGGGCCGGCGATGTGACGTCGATCGCCACGGTGCCCGAAGGCACGCGCGGCCGCGCCGTTGTCGCTGCCCGCAAAGAAGGCCGCATCGCCGGCTTGCCACTGGTGGAAGCCGCCTTCCGCAAGCTCGCGCCGGAGATGGAGATCAAGGCGCATGCTCGCGATGGCGACGCGGTAGCCGCGAATACTTCCCTGATGGCGGTAACCGGCCCCGCGCACGCCATGCTGGCGTCTGAGCGCGTGGCGCTGAATTTCATCGGGCATCTTTCCGGCATTGCGACCGCCACGGCGGAATATGTGCGCCGTGTCTCGCACACCAAAACGCGCGTCACTTGCACCCGCAAGACACTTCCCGGCCTGCGGGCGCTGCAGAAATACGCCGTCCGCTGCGGCGGCGGTTTCAATCACCGCTTCGGGCTCGATGACGCGGTGCTGATCAAAGACAATCACGTGGCGGTGGCCGGTGGCATCCGCCCGGTGCTGGAGCGCGCCCGCGCCACGGTCGGCCATCTGGTGAAGATCGAGATTGAAGTCGATTCACTGGAGCAGCTGCGCGAGGTGCTCGACACCGGTCTCGCCGACGTGGTGCTGCTCGACAATTTCGATTTGTTACGCCTGCGCGAAGCGGTCGCCATGGTGAAGGGCAAGCTTGTGACCGAAGCTTCCGGGGGCATTACATTGGACAGCGTTGCCGCCATTGCCGAAACCGGGGTCGATTACGTTTCTTCCGGCGCGCTGACGCATTCGGTGATCAATCTCGACATCGGACTGGATATCGAGATGTGATGGCCCACTGCCCGGAACTTCAGGAACAGGAGTCGTCAGCGCGCGAGGAAATAGAAGAACACGCCCCACCCGATAGCCATAAGAACAGTCCATTGAAAGACGTTCATCACACGCGGACTCCTAAGCCCATTTCACGAAGGAAATAAATAATGTCCGCGTCCATCGCCTACTGCCAAATTGACTGCATGCGCTCTTAGCGCTGGCCCCCGATTAACAACCAAGGACGACCAAAGCTTGCGATTTTCTGTCAGAAATTTGTTCAAAGTCGCCAACTGAAAAGTGGCGAGGAAAAAAACCGATCGATTATTTCAGCACTGATGCCTTGCGCAGGCGCTGCCGCCGCCCGGCAGCTGGCGTATCACCTGTCCGCCACTGGGAGCTGGACTGTGGGCCAACAGGGGGCGCCCGCGCCCTGCCCTTATGGACACGCTGAGCGCCTTGTCGTCGCGTTAAACTACAGCTTCGCGATTGCCTCGTTGGTCGCCGCGGCGGTGCCCCAGGCGGGCGCGTCGGCGCCGTCACCCCATTTACGCGGCCGATAGAAGGTGTGCACGCCGAATTTATACAGCCGCTTCATCTCCCGCACCCAGGAAGGCCGCACCCAGTAGGCGTGATAGTGCGTCGCGCGGTTCACTTCCGGCAACCAATATTTGCCGTCCAGCACGTCGCGCGCGATGCGCGTGGCGCGCGACCAAGCATGCGGCTCGGTTATGGTGTTGGGAATGCCGTCGCAGGCGAAAGTAAATTGGCAAGCCAGGCGGCGGTGCGCATTCTGATATACCGCCCCGCAGACACTGCGCGGATAGAAGCCGGAGAACACCCTGTTCATCACGACCTGCGCCACCGCGATCTGGCCTCGTATCGCCTCGCCCCGGGCTTCGAAATAGATCGCGTCCGCCAGGCATTTCTCCGCCTTGACCCGTAGTTGGCCCTCGAGTTTCAGACGCTCAGCCGGCGTGATCGGGCGTTTACCCTCGCCGGTGACTTCGCCCTTTGGCGCGATGCTCTCGCCGCCTTCGGTGCCCGCCGGTATCTGCTTGGGATCGAGCGCGGATTGCTTGATGTCGGGATCGGATGGCGCCGCCGGCGCGATAATCGACGGCTCCTCGCCCGGCGCCCATTTCTCGATGGCGCCCGGCGCATCGCCGAGCGGCTCGTTGCCAAAATAGAGCCGCGCCATTTCCAGCAGAGGCTCGACAGGTTCGGCCGCGGTGGAATCGTCAGTCTCCGCGACAACGACATCGACAGGATCTGGAATATCCACGCCGCGATTTTCGGCGTCTTCGGACGCTTCAGGGATCGCTTCGGATTTCACAGGAGCGCCAGGTTCATCCTCCGAGGTGACGACAGTCGGCCGCTCATGCTCGACAGCTTCGGTATCCGCAGCCACGCTCTCGACCGGTTCGGATTCTGCCGTCGCAGCAACCGGCTCGGCCGGCAGCGAGGCTGCGGCGGCTGGTTCATCCGGAGGCTTGGCGGCTTCCAGAGCCCTCTGGGGAGGATGGAGCACCGGTTGCCGGTCTCCCTTGGCTCTCCGATCGACCATGGGGAATGACAGCAGAGGATCGTCGATGCCCGGGCCCAGGTTCCAGGGCCCCAGCCTGATCATGCGCGGATCCAGGCTTGCGAGCCGGTAACTCAAGGGTTCCGGTACGGCGGTGCCGACTGGCCGGGAGAAACTGAAGGTTGCTGCATGGATGGTGCCGAAGGCGGAGGCCCGGATGTGCTGGCGCCAATGCGCGGCGACGACAGGCTGGCGGGCAATGAGGGCAGCAACATCCTGGTGGCCGATCTGGTTCGGCGCCAGCGCGAAAACGAAAACGCAAAGGCCGAAGGGCGCAGAAAACATACCCTTCGGCCTGGCATTCGCTATCATTCTTCACGCTCACGCTAGGCCAGGACACAACAAATACCGTTGCCGACTGACGCGTAGTGGCGCCAATGCGACGAATTTCTTTATTGCTGAATTAACGTTGCGATTTTGTTAACCGCACGCCTGCGCCGTTATCAGGGCGCGCATGGCTAAGCATTCCTTAACCGCGCTCAACCGCCGATGACTTGGCGGCGAAACCGGGCAGACGCGAACGCTCCGGAAAGGAGGCGCGCGCGGGAGTGGGCAACGCTTTGGCGGGAGCGCAAGGGAAAAACAGCCAGCCGGGTCCCCTGCTCCCAAAGAAAAAGGGAGAGGAAAAAAAACTACGCTTGCCCGGTGGCGGTCGTGCCGAGCGCGGCTTGGGCGGCGGCAAGCCGCGCGATCGGTACGCGGAAGGGTGAGCAGGAAACGTAGTCGAGGTCGACCTGGTGGCAGAAAGCCACCGAAGCCGGGTCACCGCCATGCTCGCCACAGATGCCGACCTTGATATCGGGGCGCGTCTTGCGGCCGCGCTCGACGCCGATCCGCATCAGCTCGCCGACGCCCTGCTGGTCGATGGAGACGAAGGGATCGCCCGGGAGGATCCCGCGCGCGCAATAGATGCCGAGGAAGCTGGCGGCATCGTCGCGGCTGATGCCGTAGGTGGTTTGTGTAAGGTCGTTCGTGCCGAAGGAGAAGAACTCCGCCGTCTGGGCGATTTCGCCGGCAAGTAAGGCAGCGCGCGGCAGTTCGATCATGGTGCCGACCTGATACGTCAGTTTCTGGCCGGTTTCCTTGGTCACCGCCTCCGCCATGGCGTCGATCCGCGCCTTGATCAGGTCAAATTCGGCTTTGGTGGCGATCAGCGGCACCATCACCTCCGGGACTACCGGCTTTCCGGTCTGCCGCGCTGCTTCCACCGCCGCCTCGAAAATGGCGCGCGCCTGCATCTCCGCGATCTCGGGATAGGCAATGGCGATGCGGCAGCCACGGAAGCCGAGCATCGGATTAAATTCATGCAGTTCCTGCGCGCGCGCCGCGAGCTTGTTCTTGTCCGCACCCATTGCGGCTGCGACCTCGGCGATTTCTTGCTCGCCATGCGGCAAAAATTCATGCAGCGGAGGATCGAGCAGGCGGATGGTTACCGGCAATCCACCCATGATCTCGAACAGCTCGACAAAATCCGCCCGCTGCATCGGCAATAGTTTCGCTATTGCGGTGCGGCGCGCCTTTTCGTCGTCCGCGAGGATCATCTCACGCACGGCTTGGATGCGTTTTTCGTCGAAAAACATGTGTTCGGTGCGGCAGAGTCCGATGCCCTCGGCCCCGAATTTCACCGCCACGCGGGCGTCCTTCGGCGTGTCGGCATTCGCCCGCACGCGGAGCTTGCGCACGGCATCGGCCCAGGCGATCAGCGTTCCAAATTCGCCCGAAAGCTCGGGCTCTACCATCGGGATGCGTCCGGCCAGCACCTGTCCGGTCGAGCCGTCGATGGTAATGACGTCGCCTTCCTTCAGAGTTACGCCGCCAGCCGACATGGTGCGGGCGGCGACGTCCACGCGGATGGTGCCGGCCCCCGAAACGCAGGCTTTGCCCATGCCGCGCGCCACCACGGCCGCGTGCGATGTCATGCCGCCGCGCGTGGTCAAAATGCCTTCCGACGCATGCATGCCATGGATATCTTCCGGGCTTGTTTCGATCCGCACCAGAATGACTTTATGGCCATCGGCCTTCAGCTTCGCCGCGTCATCCGATGAGAACACGATCTCACCGGACGCCGCGCCCGGCGACGCGGGCAAGCCGGTGGCGATGACCTTGCGCTCGGCTTTTGGGTCGATAGTCGGATGCAGCAACTGCTCGAGCGAGGCGGGCTCGATACGGGTGACTGCTTCTTCCTTCGTGATCAGCCCTTCACTCGCCAGTTCGACCGCGATACGCAGCGCTGCCTTGGCGGTGCGTTTGCCAGCGCGCGTCTGCAGCATCCAGAGCTTGCCCTGCTCAATGGTAAATTCCAGGTCTTGCATGTCGCGGTAGTGCTTCTCCAGCGCCTGATAGATGCGCGTGAGCTCAGCGAAGGCCTGCGGCATCGCGTTTTCCAGCGACGGCTTATTGGAACCGGCCTCCTTGCGCGCGGCCTCGGTAATTTCCTGCGGCGTGCGGATGCCGGCGACGACGTCTTCGCCCTGCGCGTTGATAAGGAATTCGCCGTAAAGGCTTCTCTCTCCAGTGGAGGGATTGCGCGTGAAGGCCACCCCGGTGGCGGAGGTTTCGCCCATATTGCCGAAGACCATAGCCTGCACATTGACCGCGGTGCCCCACTCCTCCGGTATATTGTGCAGCCGACGATAGGTTTTCGCGCGCGCGTTCATCCACGAGCCAAACACCGCGCCGATAGCGCCCCAGAGCTGCTGTTGCGGATCCTGCGGGAACGGCTGGCCCTGCTCTTCCTCCACGCGCTCCTTATAGCGCTTAACCAGCTTCACCCAATCATCCGCCGTGACTTCGGTATCAAGCGAATAGCCGTTACGATCTTTATGAGCATCGAGGATTTCCTCGAAGTGATGGTGGTCCATTCCCAGCACCACGTTGGAATACATGGTGATGAAGCGGCGGTAGCTGTCATAGGCAAAGCGGCGGTCGCCGGACTTCTTCGCCAGCGCCTCCACCGTTTCGTCATTAAGTCCGAGATTAAGGACGGTATCCATCATTCCTGGCATGGACGCGCGCGCGCCGGAGCGCACCGACACCAGCAGCGGATTCTCGCGGTCACCGAACTTCTTGCCGACAAGACGCGCGATATGATCAAGCGCGGTATTTACCTGCGCTTCGAGATCGGGCGGATATTTGCTGTCATGGGTATAAAAATAACTGCAGACTTCGGTACTGATGGTGAATCCAGGGGGTACCGGCAGACCCAAGCCCGCCATCTCGGCCAGACCCGCGCCTTTGCCGCCGAGCAGCTCGCGCATATTTCCGCGGCCTTCGGCTTTGCCGTCACCGAATGTATAGACCCATTTCGCCATTACTCATTCCAGTGCGTTGCGCCGGCCCTTGCCGGCGCTACCAGCCGATCAGCTCGTGGTAGGGAGTCAGCGGAGGATGCCTAGACCAAACAATCCGACAACGATGAGATAGATGGCAACCAGATAGTTCAGAAAGCGCGGCATAATAAGGATCAGAATGCCCACAAGCAGGGCAAGAATAGCCGGAATATTGGTCATCGCGATGTTCATCGAGGTCTCCTTAGGAGTCAGGGGAAACAGCCAAAGACGAAGAGTGTTCCCGCGGGGTAGCGCCGGTCAAGATGAAGCTTGCTATCCTCCGATCTTCGAAAAATCCGCCACCGCTGCGGTGGCTTCGCGGATCTCATTCAGCAGCTTGAGACGATTCTCCCGCAGCTTGGCGTCGTCTTCCACGTTTACCGTCACCTTGTCGAAAAAAGCGTCGACGAAGGGCCGAAGCTTGGCGATGGCGGCCATGGCGGATGTGAAATCTTCCGCCTCCAAAGCGGCTGCGGCTTCCGCTTTCGCCGTTCCGATTGTCTCCGCCAGCGCACGCTCCTCGTTCTGCTTGTACGCTTTGGCGTCAGGCGCGCCAGTATAGCTCTTGTTGTCCTTCTTTTCTTCGATTCGGATGATGTTTGTCGCGCGCTTGTAGCCGGCGAGCAGGTTCTTGCCGTCTTCGGTTTCCAAGAAGTCGGCGAGCGCCTCGACGCGGCGCACAATGATCAATAAATCGTCTTGGCGTTCGAGGCTGAAGACCGCATCCACCAGATCGTGGCGTGCACCTCCCTCGCGCAGGTGGACCTTCAGCCTGTCCGCAAAGAAGCCGAGCATATCAGCGGCCAATTCATGCCCGACAGCATCGATGTCCGGCACTTTGGCATGCGGATCATCGTCTTTCGCGGTGCTTGCAATGCTGTCGGTCCAGCGATGCAGAACATCGGCAATCAGCCGGGAGGCGATGCTTTCCTCCTCCGACACGTTCTTGCCGAGCGAGATGTGATGGCGCCGCGCGAGGATCGGTCGGCTCGCCGATTCAGCGATAGGCATAATTGGCAGGCGCAGCTTGTTCTCCAAAACGATGCGTATGATGCCCAGAGCCGCGCGGCGCAAGGCATAAGGATCCTTCGAGCCGGTCGGCTTTTCCTCGATCGCCCAGAAGCCCGCGAGCGTGTCGAATTTGTCCGCCAAGGCAACCGCCACCGACACAGGCTCGGACGGCACGCGATCAGAGGGACCCTGCGGCCTGTAATGATCCTCGATGGCGCGCGCGACAGTTTCGTCCTCGCCCTGCGCCTGCCCGTAATAGCGGCCCATCACGCCTTGTAATTCGGGGAACTCGCCAACCATCTCGCTGACCAGGTCGGTCTTGCCGAGTTTGGCGGCGCGCTCGGCTAAGGCCGGATCGGCGCCGACCGCGGGCGCCAGTTCGCGCGCCAGCCGCTCGATGCGCTCGATGCGTTCCACCTGGCTTCCAAGCTTTTCATGGAAGACGATGCCGGACAACTTCGGCAGCCGGTCTTCCAGCCTGGTCTTCAGGTCTGTTTCATAAAAGAATTTTGCATCAGATAGACGCGCGCGGATCACGCGCTCGTTGCCGGCGATGATGGCCTTGCCGCCGTCGGCGGCTTCCGTATTGGCAACAAGAATGAATTTCGCCGCCAGTTTGTCCGTTCTTGCATCCCGCAGCACGAAACATTTCTGATTGGCGCGAATGGTGCTGCGGATCACTTCCGGTGGGATTTGCAGGAAGGCCTGGTCGAACGTGCCCATCAGTACCACCGGCCACTCCACCAGACCCGCGACCTCGTCCAGAAGACTGTGGTCCTCGACCAGTTCCAGCCCCTGCGCGAATGCGAGATTCTTGGCGTCGGTTAGGATGATCTCGGCACGGCGCGCCGGGTCCAGCACCACCTTGGCCTTCTCCAGTTTCTGCACATAGTCGTCTAAGCGGCGCACCTTGATCGGCTGTGGCGCCATGAAACGATGACCGTAAGTGGTGTTGCCGGCCTCGATGCCGTCGACCGTGAATTTCACGATCTCGGGATCTTCCGTCTCCGGCCCGAAGGTTGCGACAATGGAATGCAACGGGCGCACCCATGTAAGCCGGCCACTGCCCCAGCGCATTGCCTTCGGCCAGGGAAAGCCGCGCACCACTTCCGGAACGATCTCGCCAATCACCTCAATGGCGGGGCGGCCCGGCTTTTCGATCACCACGAGATAAAAGTCGCCTTTCTTGTCTTGCTGAACCTTCGCCTCGTTGATTGATTTCAATCCCGCGCTCTTGAGGAAGCCGGCGATAGCGCCTTCCGGCGCGCCCACGCGCGGCCCCTTCTTCTCTTCTTTCGCGTCCGGCTGCCGCGCAGGAATCCCCTGTACCGCCAGAGCCAGCCGCCGCGGGGTCACGAAAGCCTTGGCGCCTTCATAGACTAAACCCGCCGCCACCAGCTTGTCGGTGACGAGCTTGCGCAAATCCTCCGCGGCGCGCGCCTGCATTCGCGCGGGAATTTCTTCCGAGAACAGTTCGAGCAGAAGATCGGGCATTACCTCGCCCCGCCGCCTTCGGTCGCGAGCCATGCCTCGCCGCAAGCTTTCGCCAGCTCCCGCACCCGCAGGATGTAACTTTGCCGCTCGGTAACCGAGATCACGCCGCGCGCATCGAGCAGATTGAACACGTGGCTCGCCTTGATGCATTGATCGTAGGCCGGCAGCGCCATCAGGTGTTTTTTGTTCTCGCCTTCCCAGCCGGCATCGAGGTATTTGCGACAGGCCGCCTCCGCCATCTTGAATTGCGAGAACAGCATGTCGACGTCGGCGTGCTCGAAATTATGCCGGGAATATTCCTGCTCAGCCTGCAGGAAGACGTCGCCATAGGTGACTTTCTGCCCGCCCTCGCGGCCGTTGAAATTGAGATCGAAGACGCGGTCGACGCCCTGCACATACATAGCGAGCCGCTCCAGTCCGTAGGTCAGCTCGCCGGAGACGGGCGCGCATTCGAAGCCCGCCACCTGTTGAAAGTAGGTGAACTGGGAGACTTCCATGCCGTCGCACCAGCATTCCCAGCCAAGACCCCAGGCGCCGAGCGTGGGACTTTCCCAGTCGTCCTCAACAAAACGGAGATCATGCAAGGCAGCATCGATGCCGATGGCATAGAGCGATTTCAGATAGAGATCCTGCAGATCAGGTGGTGACGGCTTCAGGATCACCTGAAACTGGTAATAATGCTGCAGCCGGTTAGGATTTTCGCCATAGCGGCCATCTTTCGGCCGGCGCGAGGGCTGCACATAAGCCGCATTCCACGCCTTCGGACCGAGCGCCCGCAAAGTCGTAGCGGGGTGGAAGGTGCCGGCGCCTACTTCCATGTCATAGGGCTGCAGGATGACACAGCCCTGCTCCGCCCAAAACCGTTGCAGGGTAAGGATCAGCCCCTGGAATGAGCGGCGGGGATCCATATCGCTTTGCTGGGGGGCTGATTGGTCGGCGGCGCTCATGGCGCCGGTCTATCGGCGGCCTGTATGGGGGTCAAGCCGAACGCCGACCCACTAAGCGACGACAACGCAAGCTTCGGCTTCAGTTCGGGATATCAGCCTGACGCTGTCGGGCGGAGACACGTCAGTCCGTAATCCGGTTTTAGCGCACTCGGTATTCGCCGGTGTGCGGGTCGCGCCGGAGCGTCGGATAGACCTGACGATCTGTCACGCGCACGCGCGCCTTGGCTTCGTCAAGCTCGGCATTCACGCGGCGCACTTCCTTCACCACCCAGTGCACGACGGCGGCGGCGCCGAGTACGCCTAAAGTCCATTTGACCAGCGGTGGAATCACGAATTGGTCCATGTGAGCTCCTCCCCGAATCTCATGCATTATAATCCATAACGCGACCACAACGCACGCGCTTCCAGCGCGGAAACCATGTCCTCTGCCCAGCCGGGAGGGCCGGCGAGAAGATCGAGTTCGGAAGCGATGCCGTGCAGGCGGCGTCTGAAGAAACTCCGATCCGGCGCTACCAGCGGCAGCAACACTTCCTCGCCGTAGCGCTCCCGCAGGAACGACCGAAGGTCGCCGATAGCGTCGGCGATGCCGAGTTCGACCGCGGTCGAGCCGGTCCAATATTCTCCCGTGAACAAGGTTTTTTCTGGACCGGCCAGTTTTGGCCCGCGGCGGTCCTTCACCAGCGCGATAAAGGCGTCGTGGATCTCGTTCTGGATTTGCTTCAGCCGCTTCACGTCTTCCGGCTTTTCCGGAAGAAACGGATCGAGCATCGCTTTACGCTCGCCGGAGGTATAGAGACGCCGCTCGACCCCAACCTTCTCCATTAGCTTATCGAAACCAAAGGATCCGCCCACCACTCCGATGGAGCCGACCATCGACGACATATCGCAGATGATCTCGTCGGCGGCGCAGGCGATCATATAGCCGCCGGAGGCGCCGACATCCTCGACAAAGGCGATGACGCGCAGTCCCTTTTCTTCGGCGAGCTGGCGGATGCGGCGGAAGATCAGGTGCGATTGCACCGGCGAGCCGCCGGGGGAGTTGATTACCAGCGCCACGGCTCGCGCGTGGCGCATGGAAAACGCGCGTTCGAGCGCGCGGGCGATGCTCGCCAATGTCAGGCCGGGCTTCAGCGGGGTGGAGAAACCGATGATGCCGGTGAGACGCACCACCGGCACAATCGGGATATCGCCGCGTAGCCGGCGCGGCAGAATCGGTTTGATCGCCTCGAACACGCGATCCCCAAGTGAGGGTCCTGATAGCGTTGGCTGGCTCATCGCTTTTCCTTAGATCACCATCCTAATCAGGCCAAGTTACGCATTTTTAACCGTTGGAATGCTTCTTGCAGGATCAGCGGACGCCCGTGAAAAATGCCGCAAGCCAGGCAAGGAAAATGGACCCAAAACTCTACTTGCTGTTCGCTCTTTACAGCACCATCGTCGCCAGTGCCTCCCATAAAAACCTGCGTGAATACATAGGAAAAGGACGCTTCTCGCGCCTGTTTAAAGGCCGAGTTGCGAGCCAAGGCTAAGAGGCATCGCTCGGTCCGCCTCATAAATCGGCAAGTGGCAGTGTCAATCTGCCGCGCAAAACAGCATCGGCAACCGCAGCGGGACGGCCGTCCGCATCGTTGAGCATCAGTCCAGGATAGATCATCAGCGGGGCGCGGCTTTGCTTCGCGGCCCGCACTAAGACCCGGATGGCGGGGGCGTCAGGCTTTGGATGCACCGGCAACACCCCTACGCCGCCGAAGCCGCGCTCCAACAACGCGATCACGTCGACCAGCCCATCAGCACGCCAGATCAGAGTCAGCACCCCGCGCGCCGAAAGAAGCCGCGCTGCGGCGGCAATCCAGATCTTCAACAAGCCGGGTGAGCCTGCATGCGCTAGTCGACGGCCTGAGTGCGGCGACGGCTTCTGGCGCGTGACGTCATGAAATGGCGGATTCATCAGCACGCGGTCTGCCGAGCCCGGATTCAGCCCCGCCGCCGCGAAGGCTCGCGCCGGCGCTCCCACATCCAGCGGGATCGCGTTCACGCGGGAAGCCAGGCCGTTGCGCGCGGCGTTGTCCGCTGCCAATGCTGTGAGCGCCGGGTCGATATCGACCAAAGTGACGCGCAGACCCTCGACCCTGATTGCCAGCGCGAGGCCGGCAGCGCCGATGCCCGCGCCGAGGTCGACGGCGTGCTCACCTTTCCTCCCCGCGGTCGCCGCCGCCAGCAGTATGGCGTCATGTCCGACGCGATGGCCGCGGCTCGGCTGATGCAGACGCAGGCGGCCGTCGAGCACCGCGTCGTCGCTGACAGCGGAGTCGCTCCTCACTTTAACCGGCATCTGGGCGCAATTCGTGGCCGAGGCCCGCGTCCTGCAGCAGCCGGCGGGCGGCCGGAACGCTGTCTTCGGGAACCAGTACGCGGCGCGGCAGGATGCCGAGTGAGCCTTCCAGCACGCTCATGTTTTGATCCAGCACCATATGCGGGATCTTTGCGCCGTCCAGCAACGCGCCGATGGCGGAGACCAGAACCATGTCATTGGTGCGGACGAGTTCGCGCATCCCATTCCCCATCAGTCTTTGCGGCGCTCGTCACCGGGCGCGCGATGCGACAGATAGGCGAGCAGCTTCAATTCGCGCCGTCCGCGCGTCACGGTGTCGAGAATGAGTCCGGACATAAAGGAAAGGGCAGCGGCAAGCATTAACCCGGTCGCCAGAACTGCGGTGGGCACGCGAGGGACGAGCCCTTCGCGCATGAAGGTGGCGAGGACCGGGACGGCGAGGATGATCGCGACTGCCGCCAGTATCGCCGCGATGGCGGAAAAGAACTGGAACGGCCGCTCCGATCGATAGAGCCGCACGATGGTCCACAGGATCCGGAAGCCATCTCTCCAGGTGCTGAGCTTGGAATCGGAGCCGGCGAGGCGCGAGTAATAGGCCGTCTCCATTTCCGCAACTGGCAGATCAAGTTCAAGCGCATGGACCGTGAGCTCGGTCTCGATCTCAAAGCCGCCGGACAGCACCGGAAATGATTTCACATAGCGGCGGGAAAAGACCCGATAGCCCGACAGGATATCCGAGAATGCGCGGCCGAAAACCAAGGTGACGAACCTTGTCATCAGCCGATTGCCGGTGCGGTGGCCTGGGCGATAGGCGGTGTGCGCGCGATCAACCCGGACCGCCACGACCATGTCGAGCCTATCCTCCAGCAGCCTGCCGATCAGGCCGCGCACGCTCGCTGCATCATAGGTCGCGTCGCCGTCCACCAACCCGTAGATATCGGCCTCCACGTCAGTGAACATGCGGCGCACGACGTGCCCCTTGCCCTGGTGCGATTCCCGTCGCACCAGGGCGCCCGCCCGCGTGGCGACTTCGGCAGTATTGTCAGTTGAGTTATTGTCGTAAACATAGATCGGGGCTTGGGGCAAAGCGGCGCGGAAATCGGCGATCACTCTGGCGATCGACTTTTGCTCGTTATAGCAGGGCACCAGAACCGCAATGCGATGCCGCTCGACGGCGTCATCCTCGATCTTTTCGTCCCGCATCGCTTCCACAATCGTCATCGTTCCTTCCTGCCGCCACTAGCAGAATAACGGCGCACTTGCCCCCTCACCATAGCGTTTCTATGCTCACCCGTCCTTGTCAGGGAGAAGCCCCTTGGCCGTCGTCATCCCGTTTGAAAGTCATCCGTCCGGTTCCGTCGACCGTTTGGCCGAGCTCGTAGCCGCGGACCTGGATCGGGTGAATACCACCATCCTATCCCGCACGGGTTCGGAGGTGACGATGATCCCCGAGGTCGCCAACCACCTCATCGCCTCGGGCGGCAAGCGGCTGCGCCCCATGCTGACCTTGGCAATGGCGGACATCACCGGCTATTCCGGTAGCGGGCATATCAAGCTCGCGGCGTCGGTGGAATTTATGCACACAGCCACGTTGCTGCATGACGACGTGGTGGACGAAAGTGAATTACGGCGCGGTCAGGCGGCCGCCCGCATGCTGTGGGGTAATGAGGCGAGCGTGCTAGTAGGCGATTTCCTGCTCGGACAAGCCTTTAAAATGATGGTGGAAGTCGGCTCGCTACGCGCTCTGGAAATCCTTTCCTCTGCCGCCGCCGTCATTGCCGAGGGCGAGGTGATGCAGCTCGCGGTGGCCAAGAATACTGCCACCACGGAAGACGAATATCTCTCGGTGATCCGCGCCAAGACTGCTGAGCTGTTTGCCGCCGCCTGCGAAGTCGGCCCCGCGCTCGCGCAGAAACCGAAACCAGAACAGGCCGCATGCCGCTCCTTCGGCATGAATCTCGGGATCGCATTCCAGCTCGTCGATGATGTGCTCGACTATGGCGGCAAAGCCGCGAAGCTAGGCAAAAACGTCGGCGACGATTTCCGCGAAGGAAAAATCACTTTGCCGGTGGTGCTGTCATTCCGCCGCGGCAACGACGAGGAGCGCACCTTCTGGAAGCGGACGCTGGAAGACAACGAGTCCAGCGACGCCGATCTCGAAAACGCCATCGGCCTAATGGTCAAGCACCGGGCTTTGGAAGACACGATCAAGCGTGCGCATCACTACGGCGCCATGGCCAAGGATGCGCTGGGGCTGTTCCCC
>JAXDOO010000115.1:0-5217 GCA_034668865.1 Alphaproteobacteria bacterium | reverse complement strand
GCGATCTTGCCCTTCCATTTCGGATCGAGCAGGTCCTTGGCCGAGCGAATTTCATCCGGCTTCACGTATTGGCTATTGATCGAAAATTCTTCCGACTCGCTGGAGAACAGCCGCAGCACATATTGTTGCTCGGGGTCCATGAACCAGAGCGAGCCCTTTTTCCATTTCGATCCATCCAGCACCTCGGGCAGAACGAGCAAAGGCTTGATCGGGTCGAGCAGCTTTTCGCGGTGAAAAACCGTCGCCATGGTCTGGATGCCCGCGAGCGTTACGTCGAGGGTGTAGATGCCGGCGGCGCGTTCCGCGCGCAGTTTGGCCGCCGTGGCGCTGGCCGGTCCGCCGATATATTCCATATTGACGCCGAAACGCGCCTTGAAGGCGGCCGGCAGCGCCTGCCGCACTTCCGGATGCGCCGGCCCGGTGACGATCACCGTGCCTTCGCGCCGGGCGGCGGCGAGCAGCTCATCCCAGCCGGCGGGCGTGCCCTGCCCCGCCGCGGACGTCGCACAGAAGGCCGCGCAGAGTGCCATCCAAGGCCAACGGCTCATGCTATTTCCTCCTTATAGCGCCGCCCGTCAGGGCTTTTGTGCGCCCTTGTTTGCGTTAGCGTCGTCGTCCTTATAGGAGATCGCATCGTTAAGCTTGTCGATGTCCGCCTTGGAGGCGGAGGCCACCGTTTCCAGCATGCGCTGGATGTCGTCGCCGTCCACCGGATTGATTTCGTTCTGGGTCTTGTCCGCGTCCGCCAGGAATTCGGGATCTATCAGCACAGCATGAAAGGCGGCGCGCAGAGCCTTCACGCGATCCGCCGGCACCTCCGGCCCCACGGCGAAGGGCCGCCCCATGGCCTTCTGGATCAGCATGATTCGCCACAACGTCTCCGCCTGCGCCACCGTCATTCCGGGCTTGAGAAATTCCGGCTTGAGATAGTCAAAAATCAACGGGATATCGGGCATCTCCGGATGCTTGTTGAACGAAAGCTGCACAAGAACATGCGTCTTCTGCCGCCAGTCCGGAGCAAATTTTTTCAGCGCTGTGTAGGAATTGGATTGGCCTTGCACCTCGCCGCGCAGCATGGCGAGATCGATGCCACCGCTGCCCTCATAGCCGCGAACAATTTTGAATTTGGTGCCGAGGGTATTGTTCATCAAAGCGGGATAGATGTCGCCGTCACCGCCCATGCTGGCGCTGCCGAAGATCACCGGAATCCTGCGGGCCTCTTCGACGGTCTTGACCGGCGTGGTGTGCCACACCGCCATCACGCCGACCTCGTTGTTCATGCTGCCGAGCCAGTTGAATTTGGTAGCGAGGTAGCGCGTTCCCTCCTGCCCCAGAAGCTGGGCGAAAGCCGCGGTGCGGGTGGCCGCTAGAACGACGGTGCCGTCCTGCGGCGCTACTTCATAGATGTAGTTTGCGGCAACGACCGAGCCGGCGCCCGGCCTGTTCTGAACGATGATCGTGGGATTGCCCGGGATGTGTTTCGCCAGATGCCGTACCAGCAAACGCGCATAGATATCGTAGCCGCCGCCGGCGGGCGTACCAACCACCATGGAGACGGTTTTTCCACGATAGAAGTCGGCGACGTTGTCGGCCTTTGCGGCAGCAGCCGGCAAGGTCAAGGCAACACCCGTCGCCACGACCAGCAACTTCGTCACGCGCATCTGCCGCCTCCCTTTGGCATGTCGGCCGATGGGCCAGTTTCGGCTGACGGGTGCGAAGCGTCAATTCAGGAGAGACGGAAGAAAACTTGCCTAAGGCGGTTCAGGCCGCAGCCCAAAATGTCGACACTATTTGTTAGCTGGTGCGGCCAAGAGGACTCGAACCTCCACGGGTTGCCCCACTAGCACCTCAAGCTAGCGCGTCTACCAATTCCGCCATGGCCGCATGCTGGGATGAACGCTGGCCTGTGAGGCTCGCGTTTCGGTGACGGGGCACGATGTAACAAATCGCCCTGCGGGGGACAAGGCCGGAGAAAGGCGGGATTTTTAGGTCACTATGGTATGGTCAGCAGGTGGTTGACGCGCGCAACGATCTGGATTTGGGCCTCAAAACGGACCCGCAATCGCCTGTGGCCGAATGGCGGCTGAGCGAGGGACTCGTCTCCTATGAAGCCGCGGTGGCAAGCATGGAGGCCCGGGTTGCGGCGATTCTGGCCGGCCAAGCGCCGGAGCTGATCTGGCTGCTCGAGCACCCTCCTCTTTATACATCGGGGACCAGCGCGCGGCCGGGGGAGCTGATCGAGCCCCGCTTCCCGGTGCACGCCACCGGTCGCGGCGGGCAGTTCACCTACCATGGGCCGGGGCAGCGGGTGGCCTACCTGATGCTTGACCTCAACCGCCGCGCGCCCGACGTGCGGCGCTATGTGGCGACGCTGGAAGAATGGATCATCCGCGCGCTGGCTTGCTTCGGCGTGCAGGCCGAGCGGCGTGAAGATCGCATCGGCGTCTGGGTGCCCCGACCCGATAAGGGCGACGGCTTTGAGGACAAGATCGCCGCCATCGGCATCCGGCTGAAGCGCTGGGTTAGCCTGCACGGCATCGCGCTCAATGTCGCGCCCGACCTGACGCATTACTCCGGCATTCTGGCCTGCGGCGTCTCCGACAGGCGCTACGGCGTCACCAGCCTACGCGACCTCGGCGTGACCGCGAGCATGACAGACGTGGATGAGGCGTTGCGGCGGGAATTTGAGCCATTGTTCGGCACGACGCGCGACGCCGCACTGGATGCTCTTCCGCTCGCGGAGCAAGCTTGAGTCTCAAGCCGTCGGCAGCACCGAAAATCCTTCGCCGCTCCGGCGCATCGCCAGATCGTCCGACGTGCCGGGGCGCTGATCGATACCCGTCACATGCGCGCCATAGGGCCCTTGCCGGCAAGCCTCGATCATTTTCGCGACGTCTTCGCCGGAACCGGCGAAGACCGCTTCCACCGCTCCGTCGCGGCGGTTGCGCACCCAGCCTTGCAGGCCGAGGTCACGCGCGGTGTCTTCCGTCCAGGCGCGGTAGCCGATACCCTGCACGCGGCCGTGGATCAGGACATGTCTAAGATCAAGCACGCTCATGCGCGACTTCCCGGCTGCGCCGCAGCCCAAAGACCACTGCGGCATAAACGGCGGTGGCCGTAGTAGCGCCCGCCGGCGTGCGGCCGATAACGCCACCAGAACAGGCAGCTGCGGCCGTTTTGCTCCCTTCCGTCACCTTCCCCCCTGTCAAAAATCCGTCAAAGGCCTTTTTTCGATTGCCGCACCGGAATAATCGCAGGATGCTAGCACCCAACCGACGATGGAAACACGTCGCTCCAACGCTGCCGTTTAGAATGAGCACACACCGCGGGAGGTATTCATGAAAGCTTCAGAGACCAAAGTCGACCGGCGCAAATTTCTCGCGGGCGTGGCTGTAGCAGGCGCCAGCGCGGCATCCATCACAACCGCGAAGGCGGCGCCAACGCCTGCCAACGCTGGCCAATTGCCCGCCGTTCTGCCGCCGACCGCGCATGAGATCGCGGTGGAAACCGGCGCCGTGCACGACACCGGCGCAAAGAGCCATGGCCGCCCCGGCTCCGATTTCATGGTCGACGTGATCAAATCGCTGAAGATCGATTACGTTTATTCCAACCCGGCCTCGAGCTTCCGCGGCTTGCATGAATCGCTGATCAACTACGGCAAGAACAGCATGCCGGAGTTCATCACCTGCATGCATGAAGAATCTGCAACGGCGATGTGCCACGGTTATTTCAAAGCCACCGGCAAGCCGCAGATGATGCTGTGCCACGGTACGGTCGGCCTCATGCACGCGACCATGGCGGTCTACAATGCCTGGTGTGATCGCGTACCGCTGATGATCGTCGGCGGCAATGACCTCGATGCCGCCAAGCGCCCTCCCGGGACACCGACCTACCATTCCGCTCAGGACATCGGCGTTCTGGTGCGCGACTACACCAAATGGGACGACGCGCCCGTCTCGCAACAGCATTTCGCGCAATCCTTCGTGCGCGCCTATAAGGCGATGATGACGCCGCCTTATGGGCCGGTGCTGATTTCGCTCGATGCCGGCATTCAGCAGACGCCGGTGGAAAGCCCCGACCTCTTTATCCCGAAATACACCACGCCCGCCCCGGCGCAGGCGGATGTCGGCGCGCTGCGCGAAGCCGCAAAGCTTCTCGTCAATGCCGAACGCCCGGTCATCGTCGTCGACCGCATGGCGCGCAACCAGGAAGGCGTGAACAACCTGATTACGCTTGCGGAGCTGATCCAAGTTCCAGTGGTCGACCAGGGCGGCCGCATGAACATGCCCAATCAGCATTACCTGAATCAAAGTCAGGGCGGCCAACAGCTGATCCGCAACGCCGACGTGATTCTGGGACTGGAATGCTCCGACTTCTGGAATACCGTCAACCAGTGGATCGACAATGGCGAGAACCATGGCCACGGTCTGCAGGAAAACCGGATCAGGCCGAACGCCAAGCTGATCACCATCAGTGGCGTCGACCTCCTCACCAAATCCAATTTCCAGGACTTCCAGCGCTATCAGGCGGTCGACCTCGCCATGGCGGGCGACTCGCAGACCTCGCTGCCTGCATTGATCGAGGCAGTACGGGCTGCGATCCCGGCCGACAAGAAAGATGCCTTCGAGAAGCGTGGGCAGGCCATGAAGGATGCGTGGAAAAAGGACCGCGAGCGGCTGCGGGAGCAGGCGGCGCTTGGCTGGGACGCGAGCCCGATCAACACCTCGCGGCTGTGTGCGGAGACCTGGGCGGCGATCAAGGACCAGGACTGGTCACTCGTGCAAGGGGGCAATATCCGCCAATGGGCTGCGCGGATTTTCGACATGGACAAGCATTATCGTTCCTTGGGCACCTCCGGCGGTTCCGGCCTCGGCTATGGCCTGCCAGCTTCCGTTGGCGCCGCGCATGGCGGCAAGGCGCTTGGCCGCTTCTCCGTGTCGTTCCAGGGCGACGGCGACATGATGTACGCGCCGGGCGCGCTGTGGACCGCCGCGCATCATGAAATCCCGCTGCTGACGATCATGCACAATAACCGCGGCTACCATCAGGAAGTCATGCACGTGCAGCGCCTGTCCAACCGGCGCAACCGCGTGGCCAACCTCGGCAAGACCATGGGCCCGGTCGGATGCTGCATCGAGAACCCGAACGTCGATTACGCCGCACTGGCGAAGTCGATGGGCGTATGGTCGATGGGACCGATCAGCGATCCGAAAGAGC
>JAXDOO010000114.1:0-6685 GCA_034668865.1 Alphaproteobacteria bacterium | reverse complement strand
CGTGGTGTCGCGCAGGATCAGCCACCATTTGTCCGGCGACCACATGCGATAGATGAGGATGGCGAGTATGACGCAGAGTGCTGCGCCGACGCCGGCGGCTTCCGACGGCGTCGCAACGCCGCCGTAGAGCACGTACATCACGCCGACGATGATGGCGATGAAGGGCGCGATCTTCGGAATCGACTGGACTTTTTCCTTCCAGCTGTAGCGGAAATCGATGGCATGCGAGCGGAAACCCCGTTTCCAGATGATGAAGACCGTCCACAGCATGAACAATCCGGTCAGCATCAGGCCCGGTATCACACCCGCCAGAAACAGCCGGCCGATCGAGGTTTCGGTGGCGATGCCATAGAGGATGAAAGTAATCGAGGGCGGAATCAGAATGCCGAGCGTGCCGCCGGCGCAGATCGAACCGGTGGCGATGTCGTCGGGATAGCCCCGCCGGCGCATCTCGGGAATGCCCATCTTGCCAATAGCGGCGCAGCAGGCGGGTGAAGAGCCGGTCAGCGCGGCGAAGATGGCGCAGGCGCCGAGATTGGAAATCACCAGGCCGCCGGGAACGCGATAAAGCCAGCGGTCGAGCGCTTCATACAAATCCTTGCCCGCGGGCGAGGATCCGATGGCCGCGCCCATCATCACGAACATGGGTATCGATACGAGTGTGAAGTCGTGCAGGCCGGAATAAAAAGTCTCTGCCGCCACCCGCAGCGAGTCCATGCCCTGGAAGATCACCAGGAAAGCGATGGCGATGGCGCCGAGCCCAAAGGCGACCGGCGCGCCGGACAGCAGCACCACCAGCGTGACGATGAGGACGATGGCGCCTTGGGTTGTCGGACTCATCCGGCGCCTCCGAGAGCTTTTTCGGCCTCGGCGCGAGCGATCTCCTCGGCAGTGGCCTTGGGCGGCAAGCCGAAGGGTGGCTCGCGGCCGGTGACGAGCTTAATGAGCTCGACGATGTATTGCAGGCTCAATAGGCCCATGCCGATTGGCATCGAGGCATAGGGGATCCAGAGCCGCGCGCGCCACATGGAATCTGAGCGCCAGTTGTTCTCCCAGGCCTCGAGCCAGAACTGCGCCGTCAGGAAGGTCATGACGAGGCAGAAAGCCAGCGCCATCAGCATGGAGGCGAGTGCGAGGCGATAGCGCCCCTTGCGGCCGAGATAGAGCGGCAGCACATCGACATTGACGTGGCCGCGGCTGAGCAACAGGTATGATGCGCCGATGAAGGTCGCACCCACGAGGCTATATGTGACGAAATCGGTCTGCCAGATCGTGGTTTGATTCAAAACGTAACGGACGATCACCATCTGGCAAACGATTATCACGCTGGCGGCTATCAGTGCGGCAGCGAAAATCCCGCAGGCGCGCGAGATCATCGTTACGCCGCGGATAAAGTTGTCCATGAGACGAGCCCTCTGCCCGACGGAGAAACGGCCGGTGGTTAGTCCGCCGGCCGTTGCGATTCGCCTTATTTCACCGAAAGCGCAGAATCGATCAGCTTCTTGCCGTCGGACACTTCGCTGGCGAAGGTCTTGTAGGAGCTCTCCTGCGCGACCTTCAGCCAGGCGTCGTATTCCTCCGAAGTGAGCGTGACAACCTCGACGTTGTTCTTCTTAAAGGTGGCGACCATGTCGTCGTCGAGTTTCTTCGATTCCTTGTTGAAATATTCTTCCGATTTCTTGCCGGCGTTCAGCAGCGCTTCCTGCTGCGGCTTGCTTAGCCTGTCAAAACTCCTCTTCGACATCAGCACCGGCTCGTACATGAACCAGAGCGCGTTGTCGCCCGGTGCGGTGACGCACTTCACCTGTTCATAGAGACGGAACGAGACGAAACTGCCCGAGCTGGTGTCGGTTGCGTCCGCGACGCCGGTCTGCAGTGCGTTATAGACTTCATTGCTCGGGATACTCACGATCGATGCACCGGCCTGCTGCCACATGGCGGCGAAGGTCGGACCGGCGGAGCGGATCTTCTGGCCCTTCAAATCGTCCGGCTTGCGGATGCAGCCCTTCTTGGACGCCACCGCGCCTGCGAGCCAGGCGTCGGCCAAGACCACAGCGCCCGCCTTGTCGATCTTGGCCTTGATCTCCTTCATGAAGGGCGACGAATGGATACGCGCGGCGCGGTCATGGTTGCGAACGAGGCCTGGCATGAGCGTGGCGCTGAAGGCGCCAACCTTGCCGCTGGCGTAATCAAGCGGCAGCGCCGTGATGTCGAGCTGGCCGCCCGTGATCGCGTTCCATTGATCGTTGGGCTTGAACAGCGAAGCGCCGGGATAAATCTGGATGTCAAGGCCCACATTGGCGGCCTTCACTTCCTTGGCGATGATCTGCACCATCTCATCGCGGGGGTCGCCTTTGCCGCCGGGAAACTGGTGAGAAGCCTTCAGCACGGTCTGTGCCTGGGCTGTAGCCGCAAACAGGGCGGCAGCGGCCACCCCCGCCAGCAGGATCGAGATTTTCCGCATGAGCTTCCTCCGTGAGTTTCTTCATTTAACGCCAGGATATCGCAGCGTAGCCGTTCTTCCTATTGGTCCGGGTATAGACAAAAGGGCGAAGGCGGGCCACAGAAAACGCCCCTTTTGGGCGCGGCCCGCTGCCGCGCCGTTTGGAGATTTGTGCAATGCCGCGACCCCTGGCTGGCGTTCGAGTTCTTGAGTTGGCGCGCATCCTGGCCGGCCCCTGGGCGGGACAGATGCTGGCCGATCTCGGCGCCGACGTGATCAAGGTGGAACGCAAGGGTGCCGGCGACGACACCCGCGGCTGGGGCCCACCCTTTGTCGAAGGCAAAGACGGCGGCCATGTCAGCGCAGCCTATTTTCATTCGACCAACCGCGGCAAGCGCTCGATCGAGCTGGATTTCGAAAGCGACGAAGGCCGCCGCATCGTGCGCAAGCTCGCCGCGCGTTCCGACGTGTTGCTGGAGAATTTCAAGGTTGGCGGGCTCGCCAAGTTCGGCCTCGACTACAAGAGCCTCGCGCCGGAAAATCCACGGCTGATTTATTGCTCGGTCACCGGCTTTGGACAGGAAGGACCTTATGCCAAGCGCGCCGGCTATGATCTGATGGCACAAGGCATGGGCGGCATGATGGATCTGACCGGCTATGCCGACGGGCCGCCCACGCGGGTCGGCGTGCCGATCTCCGATCTTCTCACGGGTTGCTATTCGGTCATCGGCATTCTCGCGGCACTCATGCAGCGAGAGAAGACCGGCCGAGGTTGTCACGTCGACACCGCACTGGTCGATTCGACCGTTGGCACCCTCGCCAATCAGGCGCTGAATTTTCTCGTTTCGGGCAAAATCCCTGCCCGTATTGGCAACACGCATCCCAACATCGTGCCGTACCAGGAATTTCCGGTGGCCGACGGCCATGTCATCGTCGCAACCGGAAACGACGGTCAGTACATCAAATTTTGCAACGTCCTCGGCGCGCCGGAGCTCGCAGAAAATCCCGATTATAAAAACAATGCCGGCCGCCTGGCGCATCGCGACGAATTGTCGGGGAAACTATCGACGCTGACGGCGCGTCTGACGCGTGACGAGCTGTTGGCGAAACTTGAGGCGGAGGGGGTACCCGCAGGCCCGATCAACAATCTGGCGCAGGTTTTCGCCGACCCTCAGGTCGTGGCGCGCGGCCTGCAGATCGAGCGGCCGAACGCAGCTGCCAAAGCCGGCAAGGTTCCTGGCGTGCGCACGCCGATCAGCTTCGACGGCTGGGGCGCCGCGGCCGAGCTTGGCGCGCCGCAGCTCGGCCAGCACACCGCGGAAATCCTGAAGGAAATCGGCGAAGCCTGATCGTTTGTGCCGTTTCGCCCTCCTAAACCGCAGATATTTTCTCGGATAGTTATTGTCCTAATTTACTTGTTCGAACGTCCTGTCTTACAATTGAGCGCTTGCCTGACATCGGTATGTGAAGGGAGCGCTTTCATGCAAAATCGTAACATCGCGGCACTCGTCCTTCTCGCAGGGTTGCTCGTTACGCCCGCTGATGCGCAGAACCCTGATGCCAGTGTTCTGAAACTCCCGGAGAATATCGAATTCAAGGCAGCGCCCGTGCCGGGAGCGCCGCAAACCGCAATCTTATATGGCGACCCGACAAAGCCGGGTGTGTTCGTCACGCGGGTGAAATTCTCGCCAGGCTGGAAAGATATGCCGCATTGGCATCCGGATGAGGTGCGAACGGTGGCTGTTCTGTCCGGCACGTTTTATTTCGGCAACGGCGACAGGTGGGATGAAAGCAAAATGAAGCCATATCCCGCCGGGACCTTCTATTCGGAGCCTGCGAAGAGCCCGCACTATACCTGGGCAAAGGACGGTGAGGTCATTATCCAGGTCACCGGCGTCGGCCCGACAGGCAAGACGTTTATTCCGCAGCAATAGCTGGTCGCGTGTTGCGTCGGCCGGCACACGGCTCCGAGATATTGAGGGAAACCGGTGAAGCCTAACGAGTGCCCCTTTGCTTCCGAAGTTCGTAGCTTTCGCGGCGTTCCTCTGACACGAACTTCGGAAGCAAGGGCCACTCGCAAACTTTACGATTCTAGTGCCGCTTTTCGATTTGAAGTTCATGATCGCACTTGAGGCAAATGTTGTAGGAACTTCAAATCGGCGACACTAATGAGTTTCCGTTTCGTTTCACTTTCAGCTGCGCTTAACCGCTTGGGAACGCGCCACCAGAGCGCGCGTTGAGTCCTGTCCGGTTCGCGGATAAGATTAAGCCCATCAGTTTTGCGTATTGTGGAGAGTTCTCATGGCCCCGCGTCCCTACTGGAAGGGCTATCTCAAATTATCGCTGGTCTCCTGTCCGATCGCGCTCTACCCGGCGGCGTCGCGCTCCGAGCGCGTCGCGCTGCATCAGATCAACAGGAAAACCGGCAACCGCCTACGCCAGCAGATGGTGGACGAGCAGACCGGCGATGTGGTGGAGAAAGAGGACAAAGGACGCGGCTACGAAGTCAGCCGCGACCAGCATGTGCCGATTGAAGACGAAGAGCTCGACAAGATTTCCATCGAGAGCACGCATACCATCGACATCGAAAGCTTCGTGCCGCGGGCGGAGATCGATGAGCGCTATATGGACAGCCCGTATTACATTGCGCCGACCGACGAAGTCGGCCAGGAAGCCTTCATCGTCATCCGCGAAGCCATGCGCGAGAAAAAGATGGTGGGACTTGGCCGCGTTGTACTCTACCGGCGCGAGCGCATCCTGATGCTCGAGCCGTTCGACAAGGGCCTGCTGGCGACCGCGCTACGCTACGGCTACGAGGTGCGCGACGCGAAGCCTTATTTCGAGGACATCCCCGATGTCGAGCTGCCGAAGGAAATGCGCCAGCTCGCTTCACACATCCTCGAAACCAAGGCCGGCCATTTCGATCCCTCCACTTTCGAGGATCGCTACGAGAATGCCCTGGTTGAATTGCTGAAGACCAAGCAGGCTGGCCTGCCGGCGCCAAAGGAGACGCCGAAGAAACCTGCCGCACGGGTGATCAACCTGATGGACGCCTTGCGCCGCAGCGTGGCGACGGAGTCCGGGGGTACGAAGGCTGCCGCCAAGCGCAGCGCGGCCCGCCCGGCGGCAGCGCGACGGAATGCGCGTGCACCGGCGCGGCGCACCGGCACCCGCCGCGCGGGATGAACGCGCGTTAATTTTTCAGCCGATCAGGTCTGGGTCTCGCTGGAAGGCTCTTGCACCGCTTTTGCGGAAGTGCCGTGGGCGTCAGGCGTCGGCGCGGAGAAAAATCGCGCAAAAACAAAGCACAGCAGGATGATTTTTAGCGCGTAATCGAAAAAGTGTCTCATGTTTCGAGAACGCGCGAACGCGTTTTCGGTTCATCTCCGCGGGCCTGTGATTATCGCTTTCGCGCTGCAATAACTGGGACTTAGCGCCGGCGCGAAATCCGGTTCTTGGCATATTGCAACGAGTATTGGCGCTTGGCCGCCACGATCGCGACAATCAGCATCGACAGGACCAGATAGCGCAGGGTCGTATCCCAGGAATGGAATTGATTGAGCAGACCAACGGTCCAGCATGCGACCAGCATTGATAGCAGGGCAGTCTTGCATACCGACATACTGGTCTCCAGAGCGCCAGCGGCGTGAGTGGGAGGGAGGCAGAACCGATATGGCAACACGGGGCAAAGCCGGTGGTTCCGCCGCAACACGCGCGCGGAGTTGCTGAAGATGTTTCACATCTTGTGCCGAAGCTTGCGAAAGTAGTGCCGGAAAATCAGGCGGCGCGGCGGGGATGCTGCGCGGAGTGGAAACGCGGGTTATGCATGAGTCCATCCGCTTTTTCGCGGAGCTCGTTCATTTCCTTCTCGCTCAGGACCCCGGCACGAAACAGGCAGAAGGCCTTCAGCTTCATCAGCCGGGCGGAGGAGACGTCTTTCATCGGGAAAAGGCTGTTGAAATCCAGCGGCATCGCGTCCTCGCAGGCGCCAGTGAATGGCAGGAAAAAGGAAGACCCCTTCATCGATACAGATCAACGTCAGGAGGCGTCGGCCGGTTCCGGCCGGATCGCCCAAACGGCGGGTATTTTCGTCATTCTGGACAGCCCAAAATCGAGCCTCTATAACCCCCGCGCGCCACTTTTGGTGACCCGCACGGGCGCAATTGCCCAGGTAGCTCAGTTGGTAGTGCACGTGACTGAATATCACGGTGTCGGTGGTTCGATCCCGCCCCTGGGCACCAC
>JAXDOO010000113.1:0-3082 GCA_034668865.1 Alphaproteobacteria bacterium | reverse complement strand
CGGCTCAAAAATGCTGGCGGTGGCCGAGGATCCGACCGCGGCCCAGCTGATGGGCATTCGTCCCGACAGCATGCAGGCGATCGCCTGGGCGATCGCGGCCGGTGCGACCGGGATTGCCGGCGCGCTGATCGCGACCTTCTTCTACATCGCGCCGACGGTCGGCGAGACGCTCGGCATCGTCGCTTTCGTCACGGTGTCGCTGGGTGGCTTCGGCAGCGTGCCCGGCGCGCTGGTGGCGGGCTTGCTGATCGGCGTCATCGAGTCGGTGTCGGCCTACTGGATCGGCGCGGTCTACAAGGACATCGTGGTCTATTCGCTGTTCCTGTGTTTCCTCTGGTTCCGGCCGCAGGGTCAGATGGGTAAGACCTGATGAGGAAGACGCAATGAAGCGCTTTCTATGGCCGTCGGTGGCGCTCGCGCTGGTCATTGCGTATCCGCTGCTGTTCTCGACGCCGTTCCAGCAGCGGCTCGGCGCGCTGATTCTGCTTTATGCCATCGCGGCGTCGGCGTGGAATATCGTCGGCGGTTACGCCGGCCAGGTCTCGGTGGGCCACGTGGTGTTCTTCGGCTGCGGCGCCTATGCTTCGATGGCGGCGTATTCGCACTTCGCGCTGCCGCCGCTGGTCGGAATTCCCGTCGGCGTCGCCGCCGCCGTGGGGATCGCCGCGGTGATCGGCGTGCCGACGCTGCGGCTGTCGGGGCACTATTTCAGCATGGCGACCATTGCGGTCGCCGAACTGGTGCGGCTGATCGTCACCAACACCGAATTTCTCGGCGCGGCCGTGGGCCTCAGCGGTCCGACCGTGCCGCGAACCGTGTTCGATCTCTCCTTCACCTCGGCGCTGCCTTATTACTATCTGTTCCTAACCGTGCTCGCGATCACGCTTGGAATTACCTGGGTAATGGCCAACAGCCGGATGGGCTTTTATCTCCGCGCCATCAAGGATTCCGAACGCGCCGCGCGTTCGCTCGGCGCGCCCGCCAGCCGTACAAAACTCTACGCCTTCATGCTGAGCGCGGGGTTGACCAGCGTCGCCGGCGCGCTCTATGCGATGATGTTCGGATTCGTTGATCCGGAGTCCGGCCTTGGAATTCTGATTTCCGTAAAAATTCTGATCATGGCGGCACTCGGCGGCGCGGGGCTGCTGTTCGGGCCGCTGATCGGCGCCGCCATCCTGGTGCCGCTGGAGGAGATTTCCAACAATTTGCTCGGCGGCAAAGGCGCGGGGCTGACGTTTGTCGTCTACGGCGCGATCATCGTGCTGATCGCGCGCTTCCAGCCCGGCGGCATTCTGACCTTGATCAACCGGCTGTGGGCCAGGCACGGCAAGACGCCGGAGTCCGTTGCACCAAAAGGAGCCGCCCATGCTCCTTGAAGCACGCGACGTGACCAAGGCCTTTGGCAGTTTCAAGGCCGTCGACAAAGCCTCGGTGACGCTGGAGCAGGGCGATATCCTGGGCCTGATCGGGCCCAACGGCGCCGGCAAATCCACACTGTTCAACTGCCTGACCGGCGATCTGTTGTCGACTTCGGGCACGGTCCTGCTCGAAGGCCACGACATCACCAATCTTTCTCCGGAAGCCCGCGCGCATCTCGGGCTCGCCCGCACCTTCCAGGTGCCGCAGACGTTTGAAGGCATGTCGGTGCTGGAGAACGTGATGATCGGTGCGTTTCTGCGCACGCCGCACCGTTCCGAAGCCGAGACCAAGGCGCGCGCGGTGCTGGAGCGCGTCGGCATGAGCAAGTTGGCGAATGCGCCCGCAAAATCGCTCGGCACGCCCGGCCGCAAGCGGCTCGAAATCGCCCGCGCGCTTGCCACCGAACCAAAAATCCTGCTGCTCGATGAGGCGATGGCGGGCCTCACCCAGCGCGAGGTGCAACTCGCCATCGATCTCGTCCGCGACATCCACCGCTCCGGAATTACGCTGGTCATTGTCGAGCACATCATGGAAGTCATCATGTCGCTGGCCAGCCGCGTGGTGGTGTTCCATCAGGGCCGCGAGATCGCGCGCGGCAGCCCGCGCGAGGTCACCTGCAATCCCGCCGTGATCGCCGCCTATCTCGGCACCCGCGCCGCCAAGGCCGCCGCTGGCCACACGCCGGTCGAATTGATGGGCGGACCCATCCCATGACGGCGCCGCTGCTCACCATCGAGCATCTGGAAGTCCGCTATGGCGACCTGATCGGCGTCTCCGACGTGTCGCTGCAAGTGCCGGAGGGCAGCGTGGTGGCGCTGCTCGGCTCCAACGGCGGCGGCAAGACCACGACGCTCAATGCCATCGCCGGTTTGATCCCGGTGTATGCCGGATCGATTATTTTTCGCGGTGAGGCGATAGCTGGACAAACCGCGTTCGCTATCGTGCGCAAAGGTCTTGCGCTTTCTCCCGAGGGCTGGCGGCTGTTCGTGCAGCAGAGCGTCGAGAATAATTTGCGGCTGGGCGCGACGCCGCTGCACGACAAGGCGCGCGTCGCCGTGCTGCTGGAACGCGTCTATGAACTGTTTCCAAAATTGGCGGAGCGGCGCAGCCAGCGCGCCGGCACCATGTCCGGCGGCGAGCGGCAAATGCTGGCGGTCGGCCGCGCCTTGATGAGCGATCCGAAACTCTTGATGCTGGATGAACCCTCGCTCGGCCTTGCGCCGACGGTGGTGGAGTCGATGTACGAGACATTTGGACGGCTGCACAAGCAGGGACTCACCATCCTGCTCGCCGAGCAGTCAATCGAATTGGCGCTGGAGGTTTCGGATTTTGCCACCGTGCTGCAAGTGGGCAAAAGTGTGCTGTCCGGCACTGCATCCGATCTCGCCAACGATCCGCAGGTGCAGAAAGTTTATCTAGGGACAGGGTAAGGCTTTGTCGCGGCCACTCCGCAGAGCGGGAGGGTCCCGGGTTCCGAGGTTGTTACGTCGACGCGCAATAGGCAATTGTTCAATTTTTTGTATATACAATATTGACTTTCGGATAATTATCGTATATGCAATTATTCGCTGATGCTGATCACGTTCGACTCCGTCAAGCGCGCGACGAACCTGCATAGCAGGCAACTCGATTTCCTTGACGCGGAGATCGTTTTGTCCGGTCC
>JAXDOO010000112.1:0-8882 GCA_034668865.1 Alphaproteobacteria bacterium | reverse complement strand
GACTCCATTCCGATCCTCGTGCTCGGCCGCGCGGCCGACGTCGAGGTGCTGCTGCGAGCGATTGAAAGCGGCGCGGTGCGGAAAATCTGGCCCGTGGGTATCCTGTCGCCGTCGCCGGCAGATCGCGGGCAGGCCATTCGCGGCATCAGCGTGCTCGGTAATTTCGACGATCTCAAACGCGCGGTGTCCGATCTTGCCGAGCGCGGAACGCGGGTGAACCGAATTGTGCTTGCGCCGTCCGCCCTCGCGCCGGAGGCGAAGCCGGAGGCAATGCTGATGCAGGCGCGCCGGCTCGGGCTGACCACCAGCCGGCTTCCTTCGCTGGATGAGGGCAGTGATGCGCTCCGCCTCGCACCGGTCGCGGTGGAGGATTTGCTCCTGCGGCCAAGCGTGAAGATCGACTACCGCCGGCTGGAAAATTTCGTGCGGGGGAGATCGGTCGTCGTCACCGGCGGCGGCGGATCGATCGGTGCGGAAATCTGCGATCGCATCGTTACTTTTGGCGCCGCTCGGCTGTTAGTGATCGAGAATTCCGAGCCCGCGCTGCATGCCGTCCTCGAACTGTTGGCGGCAAAGCAAAGCAAGGCCCAGGTCGAAGGCCGCCTCGCCGATGTGCGCGACCGCGAGCGCATGTTCCGCCTGCTCGGCGACTTCAAGGCCGATATCGTCTTCCACGCCGCCGCGCTCAAACATGTGCCGTTGCTGGAGAAGGATTGGGGCGAGGGCATCAAGACTAATATTTTCGGCTCGATCAATGTCGCGGACGCCGCTGCTGCCACCAGCACCGCCGCCATGGTGATGATCTCCACCGACAAGGCGATCGAGCCGGTATCCGTCCTCGGTGCTACCAAGCGTTTCGCCGAAATGTATTGCCAGGCGCTCGACGCTGAATTTCACGCCCATGCCGAAGGCGAGAAGAAGCCGATGCGCATCATCTCCGTGCGCTTCGGCAATGTGCTCGCTTCCACCGGCTCGGTGGTGCCCAAGTTCAAGGCGCAGATCGAGGCCGGCGGGCCGGTCACGGTCACGCATCCGGACATGGTGCGTTACTTCATGACCATCCGCGAGGCCTGCGATCTCGTGGTCACCGCTACCAGCCACGCGCTCGGCCCCGAACGAAAGGATGTCTCGGTTTATGTGCTCAACATGGGTCAGCCGGTGAAGATCGTCGATCTTGCGGAACGCATGATCCGACTTTCCGGCATGCAACCCGGCTATGACATCGATGTGGTGTTCACCGGCATCCGCCCCGGTGAGCGGCTGAATGAGATCCTGTTCGCACGTGAAGAGCCGAGCGAACAGATCGGCATCGTAGGCATCGTCGCGGCCAAGCCGGTGCGCGCCTCGCTGCAGACCGTGAAGGCCTGGGTAGCGACGCTAAAGCAGGCGCTGGACAAGGAAGACCGCGAAGCGGTGTTCCGCGTGCTCGGCGACGCGGTGCCGGATTTCCAGGGCAAGGTGGCTTAAGGCAATCGCGGCCGTCTTTGTCCGACGGATGTATCGGGGGCGGTCTTTGAACGACGCACGAGACCAGACGCGCGCCACACGCCGCCGTGTCATCGCTGCCGGCGTCGTGGGCAATGTGCTCGAATGGTATGACTTCGCCCTATTTGGCGTGCTAGCGCCGATCATCGCCGCGCATTTCTTTCCGTCCGCCGATCCGCTGGCGGGGCTGATCAACAGCTATGCGGTCTTCGCCATCGGTTTTCTGGCGCGGCCGCTCGGCGGCGTGATCTTCGGCCAAATCGGTGACCGGTTCGGACGCCGTCAGGCGCTTGTGCTTTCCGTCACGCTGATGGCGGTACCGACTTCCCTCATGGGCCTACTGCCGACTTATCAGGAGGTCGGAGTCCTGGCGCCGATCCTGTTGACTCTGCTGCGCATCGTGCAGGGCATCTCGACCGGCGGCGAATTCTCCGGCTCCATCATCTTCCTGGTCGAGCAGGCCCCGGGCCACCGGCGCGGGTTTTATGGCAGCGTCGCCAATTTCGGCGCCATGATTGGCGGATTGCTGGGCGCGGCGGTTGGCTGGCTCATGTCGGAAATCCTGACTCCGGACGCGATGCAGGACTGGGGCTGGCGTGTGCTGTTTTTCACCGGAATCATAGTCGGCTTGTTCGGGCTTTGGGCTCGCGTCGGGGTGCCGGATACGCCGATCTTCGCGGAGCTCTCTGCCAGCCAGGGTTTGCAGCCCCGACCGCTGCGCACCGCGTGGCGCCATGAGCGATGGCCAATGGCCATCGCGATGGGACTCAACTGGAGCGCGTCGGTTGCCTATTACGTCGTTTTCGTCTGGTTCGTGGGCAACATGAGCGAAGTCATCGGGCTGTCCTATCAGACGGCGCTGGGGGTAAGCACATTTGGCCTGGTCGCGGGGCTCCTCGCCACGCTGGCGATAGGTCATCTGTCGGACGTCGTTGGGCATAAGCGCATGCTGGTCGCAGGGTCTGTCGCGACCGTGATTCTCTCCGTTCCGCTATTGATGCTCGCGGCCACCGGCACGCTTGCGGCCGTGGCGCTTGCCCAATTTGGCCTTGCCCTCTTGGCGGCGATCTTTCTCGGCACGTTGCCGGCAGTTTATGTTTCGCTGCATGGCCCGGCGGTGCGGTCTACAGCTCTATCGGTCAGCTACAACATGGCGCTCGCTTTGTTTGGCGGCACCGCCCCGTTGATCGCGACCTTGTTGGTGAAGGTGACGGGCTGGCCGGCCGCTCCGGGACTTTATCTGGTGTTGACGGCGCTCGTTTGCTTGGCGCTTGTTCGCTTGGTGCCCCAATCTCCACGTTGAATAGCGTGGACAGCAACCACTCCCAGTCTTTCAGGACTAGGCCGGGTTTTTGCCCCGCGCAAATCGATAAAGTAGCCCCGCAACCAGGAGCACTCCCACCGTCAGCGCGCCGGTAGTCATCAGCGGCGAGGGTGCCAACACGGTAGCGGTGGCAAGCGACGCCAGCACGATATTGAGCACGAAGACCTGGGTGACGATTTCGGGTGGGGTGAAGCCGCCATCAATGGCGCGCTGATAGAAATGGCTGCGATGCGCCTCCCAGACCTTTTCGCCCGCGCGCAGCCGGCGCAGCAAGGTGACCGTGGCGTCAGCAAGATAATAGAGAGGGAGCAGGATCGCGGCGGCGACATAGCCTTGCCCCGCCACCAGCAACAACAGCCAGCCAAGCAGAAGCCCGATCGGCAGGCTGCCGACGTCACCCAAAAACAATCGAGCCACCGGCTGGTTGAACGGCGCGAAGCCGAGCATCGCTCCGCATAGCGCAATCGCCAGCACGATGGCATAGGCCGGCAAGCCGCCGTTGAATCCAATCACCACCAGGTAGACCGTGATCGGCACCACTTCGGCGACGGTCATCCAGTCGATGCCGTCCATGACATTCACGAGATTGACGAACCACACGCCCGCGAGCAGCAGCAGCACGCGTTCCAGCCAGAGCGGTATGAGCGGTGCGATCCGCGCTTCGTCGGGGAGGGCGGCAATCACTGTGGCGACAGCGACGAATTGCAGCAAGAGCCGCGGCATTGCCTTTAGCCCACGGATATCGTCGACCATCCCGACCAGCGCAAGGAGGATAGCCGCCACCATGACCGGGGCGAATTCCTGCAGGGCGGCTTGGCCGAAGAAAGGCTCCGCCGCGAAGACGATCAGCGACAAAAGCAGTGTCGTGCCGACCACGGCGATGCCGCCGCCCTGTGCGGTCGGCTCATTGTGCGAGGAGCGCGCATTGGGCCGCGCCAGCGCATAGCGCTGCAGCACCGGGCGCAACATCACGATCAATCCTGCGCAGGCCGCCGCCGCGGCGCCCAAAAGCAAGGCGCCGCCTAAAAGCAAGTGTTCCAAAAATTTCATCCAGGCAGCCCCGCCGCTCGCGCCGATAACGAGCTAAACTTTCTCCACCACGTCACGCATGGCCCGTTCGTAAAGTGGCATACATGTGTCATTGACAAGATCGCGATCTTCGGCAGCGAGAAAGGTCTCGCGCTCGGCAGGAGCGCTCGATACGGTGCCCGGCGTCATCGGACCGAAGCTGGTATTCGCTTCGATTGGCTTGCCGTTGAAAGTAGGGATGGTCAGCGTGTCCTCATAGCTGATACCAACACGCTGAGAAATCAGACGCATGGTCGCCTCGGTGTTGGTAATGAGATCGTTGAAGGAAATCACGAGGACCCGCTCGGGTTTGCGCTCTTTCTCCCGTAGCGTGCCTTCAACCGACTCGTTCCAGTAAGCGGCTATCTTTGCCTTATTGTCGAAGAGGGGATTGCCGACTTTTTGTCGGACGAAGGAAGGAAACCAACTCAACGGTGAACGCACGATCGAGATGAGATAGCCGTCAGGGTAAGCTTCCCAGAACCGATCGAAATTTTCAGACCGTGGCGTCAGCCGCGGCGTAAAGCCGGTGATAAACTTGGCAACTTCGATATCGCCCTGCCTGTTGATCCAGGCGTTGAAGTAGGAGGTGAAATAGGCGTTGAGCACGTCACGCGGCGTTAGATTGCTCGCGTCTCCTAGCATCGCACGAAAGATTTCTTTCTGCGCCTGCGGCAGGAAGAAGAAATTCTTCCGGTCAACGCTGTACCTGCCTTTGACATAGCCCTCTTCGCACATCCTTATGGTGTCGTATTCGAACAGGATGCGGAAATTTTCCTCAACAGCAGCATTCACGTCGATCGGCGGCCACATGCCTTTGTCGGGGTAGCCGATTTTTAGCTCATGCGGATGTGCAAGCAGTTCGGTGTGGCTGTCGAAGAGTTGTGCAAGCATTGATCCGCCGGAGCGCTCCGCTTGCGACACCAGCACCAGCGGTTGTGTCACCGGCTGATAAGTCTGCTGCAGGCGCTTCACGATCGACGAGCTATTGGCCGCGTGTCCTCGGATCGCAGCATTGTATTTCAGCACCCTGAGCTGATGGGCCACAATCGCTCGCAGGCGCCGGTAAGTAGAAGGCATTCTTTTGCACACCAATTGCGAGGAGCCGGGATCATAACGGTGGATGGCCTGCTGGCAAGCGTCGGACTTGCCAGCAAGTGCTTGCAATCCGGTGATTAAGACAGCGCCTCAGCTCTGCCGTGCAGTCTTGCCCATTCCTGAAAAGCCACCATCGCCCATAACTGCCAGGCGGTGTCGCGACGGCCGCTTTGCAGATCCCGCCGCCAGCCTTGCACCACATCCGGATTCACGATGTCTTGCCGCTTCAGCGCAGCAGGATCGGTGCTTGCGCGCAACCGTTCTGCGGCCACGCCGGCAAGCAAAGCGCCGACCGGAAGCTCGAAGCCGCGCTTCGGCCGCTGGAAGACCTCAGTCGGAAGCCGGTCCCGGAAGGCGCTGCGCAGGATGCGCTTTCCTTTCGGCCGGCCGCCTTCCAGCGCAAGCTTGTCGGAGCCCGCAAGCGCGAAGCCCCATTCCACCACGCGCTGGTCGAGGAATGGCGTGCGGGTTTCCAGTGCATGCGCCATGCTCATGCGGTCGACCTTTACCAGCATGTCGCTCGGCAATTCCAGCGCCACGTCGGCGGCAAGCATGGCGTTAATCGGGTCGGCGTCATGCGCGGTCTGCCGCAAGGCGGCGACCAGGCCCTCCGGCCGGATGGGCTGCGCGGGCGCGGGGCCGAGCAGGCGGTCAGCCTCCTCCTCGGCGATCAGCCGCATCCAGGCAGCCTGCCGCGCGGCCGGATCGGCATGCGCGGTTTCGACAAAGCGCCGCAGCCGCCGCAGGTTTTCCAACATGGGCCGATCTTTGCCTTCCGGCAGATGTGAAAGGAGCGCGCCGAAGCCACGCCGGATGCCAGAAGGCAGCTTGTTCCAGTAAGCCTGATAAAGCTCCGCCCAGTAGCGGCGGTAGCCCGCAAAAATTTCGTCGGCACCGTCGCCGGTCAGCACGACCGTGACTTGCTGCCGCGTCGCCTCCGACACAAGGAAGGTAGGCACCGCGGAGGCATCGGCAAAGGGCTCGTCGAGTCCGAGGAAAACGCGATCGAGCACATCCGCGGCGCGAGTGAAGTTGACGGAAATCTCGTTGTGCTCGGCGCCAAGATGGCGCGCAACCTGCGCCGCCGCCGGCCGCTCCTCGTAATAATCCGGAGCGCCTTCAAATCCGACAGTGAAGGTTTTCAGCTTGTGGCCGGAGCGTGCCACGGAAGCGGCGACCAACGCCGAATCGATCCCGCTCGACAGGAAAACCCCAACCGGTACGTCGGAGACGAGGCGCGCGGCGACGGCGGCGTCGAAACGTTGGCGCAGCTCCGCTTCCGCCTGCATGCGATCGCTCGGCCGCGTGGGCCGCGAGCCGGCGAGGTCGTACCAACGCTCGAGCTTCGCACCGTTCCTGTCGAAGCGCAGCCAATTGCCGGCCGGCAGCTTGTGAATGCCGCTCGCGATCGACCAGGGCTCGGGAATAAAGCGGAGCGTGAAGAAAGCACGCAGCGCGGCGGCGTTTACCGGGCGCGTCTCGCCCAGCATCATCTCGCAGGATTGTAGGTCCGATCCGAAGGCGAGCCGGCTGCCGCTCACGGTATAGAGCAGCGGCTTCTCGCCGAAACGGTCGCGCGCCGCGAACAGCGTTTGCTTCTCCGCATCCCAGATCGCGAAGGCGAACATGCCGACGATGCGCGGCAGCAGGTCTTTGCCCCATTGCCGCCAGCCGGCAAGAATCACCTCGGTATCGGAATTGCTGCGGAAGCCGTGGCCCAGCCTCGCCAGCTCGGACCTGATCTCCGCGTAATTGAAAATCTCGCCGTTGAAGGTGACGACCAGCCCGTCGCGCTGCATCGGCTGCGCGCCACCGGGGGAGAGGTCGATAATGGCGAGACGCGTATGCACCAGCGCGCAATGTCCGTCCGACCAAATGTCTTCGCCGTCCGGCCCGCGGCGGCGCAGATGGTCACGCGTGGCACGGGCGCGGCCCTCGACATCGCCGAGACCGCCAAGCTCAACCAATCCGGCAATGCCACACATGAATGGACAGTTCTCGGTTTTCTCCCTCAAATCCCATGCGCGAGGGCGGCTAGCCGGTCAAGTTTCTGCGAGAGAAAAGGCAGCCCTGCCGGCGTGGAAGGCGCCGCAGCAGATGATTATAGTCGATTGCGTTATAGTCGATTTGCGGCGGCCGACGCGCGCCGGTTCAGGAGCAATGGATATGCCGGGGCGGCCAGAAAGCGGGAAAATCCAGGTCGCTCATCTTGTCACCGATCTGGCGCGGGGCGGCGCGGAAGTCTTCTTGCAAAGACTGGTCACGGCACAGCAGGATGATATCCGCCATCGCGTAATCTCGCTGACGAGTGAAACTGAACTCGGCCCGGAGATCCGCGCGGCCGGGGTCGAGGTCACTTCCTTGCATCTTACGGGCGCACGCGGCGCACCGTTTGCGCTCATGCGCCTCGTCCGCGTTTTGCGCGAGAACACGCCGGACGTGCTGATGACCTGGCTCTACCATGCGGATTTCCTTGGCACGCTCGCTGCCATGCTCGGACCGCCTACGAAACTGGTTTGGAACATCCGCTGCGCCGATATGGATTTGTCGAAATACGGCTATGTCAGCCGCGCATTGCCGCATGTGCTGGCGCGCCTCTCACGCCTGCCGGCGGCGGCGGTTGCCAATTCGCAGGCCGGCCGGCAAATCCATGAAGGCTACGGCTATGGACCCCGTCGCTGGGAAATCCTGCCGAACGGCTTCGACACCCAGGCTTTCCGCCCAGATTCAGAAAAGCGCCGGAAAAGCCGTGCGGCACTGGTCATCGATCAAGCCGCTCCCGTGGTCGGCCTTTTTGCACGCTTCGATCCGATGAAGGATCATGCCACCTTCCTGGCCGCGGCGGAGATCGTCGCCAAGACGCGGCCAGACGTCCTGTTTCTTCTCGCCGGCCGCGGCACCGACAGCGCGGCCTTCCAGGAATTGATTGGTGATCGCAATGCGCTGCGGCAAAGGTTGATCCTCCTGGGTGAGCGGCGAGACATCGCCGACTTGCTGGCGGCGACCGATATCGCCGTCTGCTCCTCGCTCACAGAGGGCTTTCCCAACACCGTCGGGGAGGCTATGTCCTGCGCCGTGCCGTGTGTCAGTACCGATGTTGGGGATGCGGCTGTTCTGATCGGCGACACGGGCGGCGTTGTGCCCAAGGCCGATCCCCCCGCGCTTGCGCATAAGCTTGAGGAATTTCTCAACATCGCCCCGGAAGCGCGTGCCGCACTGGGCGCGAGAGCGCGCCAGCGGATCGAAACGGAGTTTTCCCTTCAGGCGGTGGTTGCGCGCTACGGCGAGCTGTTTGCCGAGCTCACAGCGCCGCGTTCCCTCTCAGTTAATCCCAACCGGGATGGCAAGCGCCTGGGTTAGAATTGCGGTCAAGTGATGCAGCATAGTGGCATCCATGTTCCGTCAGTCAAAGAAAAGAGACAATGTTTCGGTTCTTCAAAAGCGCAAAACATTTCGGTCCCACCGCCTCTGAATGCGCGGAGCGTTTGAGGGCGCTGGGCTACCCGAAGCTTTTCCAGACGCGAGCCGATGCCATCCCACCTAGTTTTCGCGATCTATGGGTGCTGCAATCCCTCGTGTCGAAGATGTTGCCTAGTTTAGTTCTGGAGTATGGGTCCGGATATTCGACCTATGTTATCGCTGAAACACTGAGGCGTATCGGCCATGGAAGGGTGGTCTCAGTTGAACTCAGCGCAGAATGGCGCTCCAACACGGAAACTTTGCTTGGCGACTCTGCGTCACATGCAGAATTGATAAGCCCGGAACCTGGGATTCTCCTGTTCGAGGAAATACAAACGATTTCGTTTGAAGTGCTGCATGATCTCGTCCCGGATCTTATCTTTATCGACGGACCTGATCCTAGGCAGGTTCCCGGGTACTCTGGAGAACCCGTCGTCAGCGATCCCCT
>JAXDOO010000111.1:0-9904 GCA_034668865.1 Alphaproteobacteria bacterium | reverse complement strand
GACGCGCTCGATCGTGCTTTTGACGCCGAACGGCTTGTCGCAGCGGATGCAGTGGAACGGCTCTTCTTCCTTCAGGACCCGCGCGGAGGCGGTGGCGGCGCGGAAGTCGATCTGCGGCGTCAGGGTGATGACTTTCTCCGGGCAGGTGGCCTGGCACAGCCCGCATTGCACGCAGGCATCCTCGGTAAAGCGCAGCATCGGCCGGTCGGGATCGGCCAGCAAGGCCCCGGTCGGACAAGCGGAGACGCAAGAGAGACAGAGCGTGCAGCCTTCGGCATTCACCTGCACCGCGCCGAAGGGCGCGCCTTTTGGCAGCGCGATGAGGTCCACCGGCGCCGGCGCTGCTTGATGCAGTTCGCGCAAGGCGAGCCGCAGCACGTCGCGCTTGGCGCCGACCGGCTGGAAACTGGCCAGGCGGGGCGCGGACTCGGCTGGCGCGATCGCGCGCAAAGCCTGGCCGAGCGCGTCGGGATCGTCGGTCTCGATCGCCGCCACGCGCTCGCCCGTGAAGCCAAGGCCGGCGAGGATCGGTTGCGCAAGCGCGATGGTTTGGGTCAGGCCCGCGGTGTCGTGCCGCGCTTTTCCGCGCAGCAGGAAGCGCAAGGCGGAGGCGCCATAGGCGAAAGACGCGGCTATCGCTTCCAATCCCACTTGCGTCACTTCGTTGACGGCGACAGGCAAGACATGCGCGGGCAAGCCGTCGCCATGCCGCGCCAGCGCATCGATCAATTCCGCGCCGTGCTCTCCGTCATGCAGCAGCACGATCGGCTGCCTGCCGCCCGCCTCGCGATAGGTCGTGAGCAGTACGCGCAGCTTGCGCATCAAGATGTCGGCAGGCGGCAGCGCGTAGGAGGCAGCGCCGGTGGGACAGGCAGCGGCGCATTGCCCGCAGCCCGCGCAGATATGGGCGTCGATCGCGACATGATCGCCCGCGGGGGTGATCGCACCTGTCGGGCAGAGATCGAGGCAGCGGCGGCAGCCGACGATCTTGGAGCGCGAATGCGCGCAAAGATCCTCGGTGAATTGGATGTAGCGCGGCTTGTCGAAGGTCCCGGCGAGGTCCCGCGCCTTCAGCGTTGCGCGCAGCACGGCAGCCGGATCGCCGGGGTCGGCGCGCAGATAACCCTCGCGCAGATCGGGCGCAGGGAATAGCGGTGCGCCGCCGGAAATATCCAGCAGGACGTCGCATTGCGATTTCGCGCCGTTGCGCGCCGGACCGAAGCTCAAGGCGCCGCGCGAGCTTGGCTCCGGCACGGCATAGTCGTCGACGACGATCTCGAAAGCACCGAGGAATCCCTTGGCCGCCTGGATGCGGCCCTTCACCACCGGAAAATCGGTGGCGCGCGGCGGCGCGACTGCCGCCGGCGGCGTGATCAGAACCGTAACGTCGAGATGGTCCTTCAGCAGGCGTGCGGTCTCGACCGCCTGTTCGTCGCGCCCGTAAATCAGGATGACGCCTTCGCTTTGCAGCGTGATGTAAGGAATATCCGGCACAGGCTCGGCCGCCGCCGCCAGCAAGGCGGCGATCTTGGGCGTGGCTCGGGCGCCGTCGGTGGACCAGCCGGCGTGTTCGCGGATATTCACGAAAGTCAGCGAGGCTTTGCCGCCGGCCTCCTCGGCAATCTCGGAAAATAGCGGCGCTTCCTGGGTGCAGGTGACGGTGACGGCGCCGTCCTCTGCAGCAATCGCGCGAAAACGCTCGGCCTCGGCACGGCAAAGCTGCCTGGCCGTCTGGACTTCCGCGCCCCGGCAGACGCGGCGCAAGGCCTCACCGTCCAGCGCCATGCTGTCGTCGCAGGAGCAAGCCAGAATTTTCCGCGCTTTGTCTGCCATCCATCCTCCGAAAGCCGCCGTTTCGGGCGCCAAATTCGCTGCGGCACCGGTCCGCTTCCGCTATAAGATTGGAACTATAACAGACTGTGAGGCGAGATGCGGGCAGGAAATTCGATGCTATCGACGTTGGACCTGCCGCCGCCATACCGGCTTATCAACTTGCGCGAGGTTGGCGACGCCTTCGTTCATGCGCAAAAGGTGGCCGCCGAAGAGGGCGCAGGCACGCTGGTCCATGTCGGTCGCTTCGACATGGCCGAATTCGCCGTGGTGCTGGAGCCGGACGAGCCGCTCCGTACCGCACGCAGGGCCTTCTACGCCGGAATGAACGCATTGACCGACGCGCTGCTGGTACATGCGCCTCCGGAAAAACCCATTGTTATCGATTGGCCGGACGCTTTGCGCGTCGATGGCGGACTCGTCGGCGGGGGGCGGCTCGCCTGGCCGAAAGGCGCGGCTGAGGATCGCGTGCCCGATTGGCTCGTGTTCGGCGGGATGATCCGTACCGTCTCGATGACCGAAGAAGCCGGGCTGCATCCGCTGGAGACCGCGCTCGATCAGGAGGGTTTTGAAGAGCATGGCGCATCGGCGCTGGTCGAAAGCTTCGCGCGTCATCTCATGGTGGCGATCGACGCCTGGGAACAAGACGGCTTTGCGGCGGTGATGAAAGAATATCTGCCGCGTCTGTCGCCCGAAAAAGGCGCGCGGCGTGACCTTGATGAAAACGGCGACCTGCTCGTGCGTTGGATTTCGAGTAATCAGGCCGAGCGCAGGGTCTTGGTTCCCGCGCTGGAGGCGCCATCTTGGTATGACGCCAGGCGCGGAGGTCCCCGCCAATGAAATTGTTGCGCACCATCCGCCTCGATCCGTCGGACACTTTCGTGTTCGAGAAGGCCGCTGAGCCTGGCGAATGGGCGGTGCCAGGCTCCTTCGTGTTCTGGAACCAGGATCCTTCCAGCTTCGAAGGCAAGCAGCGCACGGCATTCCGTGCCGGGTTGCTTGGCATTGCGTCGCTCGGCTGGTCGACGCTGGCGCAGATCGTCGATGCCGACAAAGACAACCATGCAGAAGCGGTGGAAATGCTGGCGCAGCGTTTGGTGGAAAACTTCGGTGCTCCCGAGATCACGCTGGCGCGGCTCGCGGCCGCGGAGGAAATCGCCTATGCCTCGTCTTTATGCGACCACCCATTGGATACACTAATCGCGGTACATCGCGTGCAGGAAGGCGATTCCATTCGCGAGACGTTCCGCACGCTGCGGCCGCGCAATGGACCGAAGCCGCTGCGCGCCTTCTCCTTCCTGGAGGCGGAAGGTGATGAGGATGAGCCGGTGGAGCAGGTTGACTTGAGCAGACTGGCGCGGGGCGAGCCACAAGGGAGTATGTAATGAGGGATTTCTGGCTCTCCTGCGGCCACCATCTACTCGACCGCGACGCCGGCGGCGGCCTCGTCGTCACTGACGAATTCCTCAAGGTTTATCTCGCGCGGCCCGAGCTCGCGCCGCCGCCGGATGCGGCGGAGGATGAGCGTGCCCTGCATGCCGCGCTGCTGGTCGATCCGCGCCGCAAGGTGAGCGCGGAGGAAATCGCAGCGCTCGAGGATCCCGACGCGCGCGAGAATTGGCAACTGATGGTCGAGTTCCGCGATCTTCTCTTGCGTCACCCGACGCTGGAAGCCTCCTATGCGGCATTGTTGCGCGAAGGCACCGGCCGCACGCCGCCGCTCTTCATCAATCAGCTCGTGCATGTGATCTTGCGCAACGCGCTCGACGGCTGCGACGATGCCTACGTGCTGCGCGCGGCGGAGCTGTTTTTCCGCGAGCAGAGGCTGACCGTGCATGAGCAGGCGCTGATCGCAGCTGACGAAGAAACCATCGCCGGCATCGGCGACACTCCGCTTTCTCCGCTGGTCTCTATGCTGGGCCTGCCGGCGGCCTCCGAAATCGACGTGCTGTCCGATAACAACGCGGACAGCTACTGGGAACGCAGTGACCAGTTCGACATGGCGCTCGACATGACGGCGGGACGGCGCAGCCTGGCCGCGCTTGGCGAAGTGATCGCAGCCTGGATATTCCACATGCTATCGATCGAGGTGGATATCGAGCCGCTCACTGAAATTCGCGACGCCAATCTCACTTGGTATGTCGGGCTTGACGCTGAGTCGACCCGGATCGGTGACGCGCTATGGAACGGCGAGGAGATCGACGACGGCGCGAAGTCACGCATCATTGGCCTGTTCCGCCTGACTTTCCGCGATCCCGGCGTGGTCACCGATCAACTGCGCGGCGAGCCGATCTACCTGCTGCTGGCAATGACACCCGACCGCGTGTTGCGGTTGAAGCCGCAGAATCTGGTCATGGGCCTGCCGATCCGCCGGCTGGAAACCGTCACATGAGCGCGCTGGGCCGCATCCCCGTTGGCGTCGTCGTGGAACGCTGCAAGGCGGCGAGCCAATGGGTCGATTATGTCTGGCAGCCGGTCTCCGTCTTGCCGGGCCGGCCGGAAGCCGAACCTTGGACGGTGCTGTCACAGGAAGCCGATCGCACGATTTTCTATGCCGGCACGACCACGATCGAGCTGTATTCTACCGACACCACCAATTACCGCGACAATCTCGCTTCCGGCAGGCCCTCGCTATGGGTCGCGCTGCGGGCGACCGAGGCGGATCCGCCTTACACGCTGTTCGCGGTCACGGCGGATCCTGCCGAGGGCGAAGCTTTCACCGAAGCCGGTACCGATCTGGTCGAGATGGTGCCGATGCCGGAATTGATCCGCGAAGCGGTGGCGGCTTTTGTTGCCGAGCATCATGTCGAGCGACAATTCTTCAAACGCAAGCGCGATCGCGCCAACACGGAAGCGATGGCGCGGCGCGCGCCGGGCCGCGAGGAAGACCGCAAATGAGCGATCCGAAGGATTTTCTCACGCGCTGGTCGCAGCGGAAACTCAATCCGCCGGCGGAGAAGCCTGCGCCGGCGGAAAAGCCACTGACGCCTGCCGCCGGCAAGGACGCAGCGGCGACCGCGCCGACCGATCCGGAGTTCGACATCACCACTTTGCCGTCGCTCGAATCGATCACGGCCAATTCCGACATCAGAGCCTTTCTGCAGCGCGGCGTGCCGGCGGCGCTGAGCCGTGCGGCCCTTCGCCGCGCTTGGAGTGCCGATCCGGCGATCCGGGATTTTGTCGGGCTGTCGGAGAATTCCTGGGATTTCAACGCGCCGGATTCGATACCGGGATTCGGATCGATCGGCAGCGCCGATGTGCGGCGCATGGCTGCCCGGCTTTTTGGCGAGCCGGACGAGGAAGCAACCGTCCCACCGTCGGCCGGGCAGCCGGTACAGCCCCAACCGGCTTTAGGATCAAATGAATTTGAAAGCGATCCGGTGCGAAAGACCGAGACCGCCGGATTGGCGGAATCCAACCGCGAGGACGACTTGCCCAGCCCGTCGGACAATGACACTGACCCATCCGCCAGGACCGGCAGCGAAAAGGACGATGCTGCACTGCAGCATCAAGACCGTGACGAAGAAGACGATTCACCTCCGCGACGTCACGGCGGAGCGCTACCCAAGTAGTTCATAAGTCATAGCCTCGCGCTATTGACCTGCCGCGCCGCGCGGCATTAGCCTTTGCTTTGGAATAATTAAAAGAAACTTCGCCAGGGCGGTCGAGTCACGATGCGTGACCCCGGACTTCAACAAGCGATCAACGCAGTGGGCGGCGTGAGCGAGCTTGCGCGAAAAATAGGCATTGCGCAGCCGTCGGTCTCCAACTGGTCTCGCATTCCTGCCGAGCGCGTCTCTGCCATTGCGGAAATCACCGGCGTCGACCGCGCGCTGTTGCGGCCCGACCTGTTCGGTGGAACTTCCCCAGTGAACGATATCGACGAAACAGACTCCGCTCGCTCGCAGGAATATGCGCTTCTCTCCGCGCTGCTTGCGCGCGCGCCCGACGCGGATCTGCTTTCGCGAATGGCCGGACTGCGCGGCGACGCTACGCCTTTCGGGCTTGCGCATATGGCGCTGGGTGAAGCTGCCGCGGAAGCAGATGCCGATCGCATCAGCCGCGAATATTTCGAACTCTTCATCGGGCTCGGCCGCGGCGAGCTCTTGCCCTATGCCTCCTATTACCTCACCGGCTTCCTGCATGAGCGGCCGCTCGCGCGTCTGCGCGACGATCTTAATGCACTCGGGATCGAGCGCGCGAAAGGCAATGCCGAGCCGGAGGACCACGCGGCGATCCTGTGCGAGATTATGGCGGGCGTGACCGGCGGGCGCTTTGCAGCGCCGGAAGGCACCGACCGCCAATTATTCGAAAAACACCTGGCGCCGTGGATCGGCCGTTTCTTTGCCGATCTCGAGCGCGCCGAACATGCCGATTTTTAACGGCGCGTTGGCGCGCTTGGACGGCTGTTTGTGCACGTCGAGATGGAAGCCTTCGCGTTGCCTGACGAAAAGGCGCAACGAAATTGAGAAAGAGGAGCCGGCGATGAAACAGCGGGACAAGGCGACGGTCGGTCGTCGCGATTTCCTCCGTGCCATGGCGACAGGCGCGGGCGTTGCAGCGGTAAGCGCAGGGCCTCTTGCGACCACTGCGGCCGCTGACACCGAGAACAACGATGAGAAGCGCAAGGCGCGTTACAAGGAAACTGACCACATAAAGACCTTTTACCGCGTCAACCGGTATCCGAAATAAGGGAGGCACCTGTGCTGATCAAAAGAACAGAACGCCAGGCACGCCACGGTAAGCTTACCGCCGCGCTTGCCGGACCATCCGCCGGCCGTCTCGACCGCCGCACCTTCCTCCGCCGCTCCGGCCTGGTTGCCGGTGGTTTGGCGACGCTGGGAGCGCTGCCGCTTGCAAGCCTACGCAAGGCCGAAGCCGCGCCGCCGACGCCCGGCACCGCGGTGACGATCCGCAAGAATATCTGCACGCATTGCTCGGTCGGCTGCACGGTCGTGGCCGAGGTTGTCAATGGCGTGTGGATCGCTCAAGAACCCGGTTGGGATTCGCCGATCAGTCGCGGATCGCATTGCGCCAAGGGCGCTGCGACGCGCGAGGTCGCGCACGGCGATCGCCGCTTGCGCTACCCGATGAAGATGGTGAACGGCCAGTGGAACAGGATTTCCTGGGACACCGCGATCAACGAGATCGGCGACAAGCTGATGGCGATCCGCGAAAAGTCCGGGCCGGAGTCGGTCTATTGGCTCGGCTCCGCGAAGTTCACCAACGAAGGCGCCTATCTGAACCGCAAGTTCGCGGCCTTCTGGGGCACCAACAGCTCCGATCACCAAGCGCGTATCTGCCACTCCACCACGGTCGCCGGCGTAGCCAATACCTGGGGCTACGGCGCCATGACCAACAGCTATACCGACATCCGTAATTCCAAGACGCTGCTTTTCCTGGGCGGCAATCCCGCCGAGGCGCATCCGGTGTCCTTGCAGCATCTGCTCGAAGGCAAGGAGATGAACCGGGCGAACTTCATCGTTGCCGATCCCCGCCTCACCCGAACGGCGGCGCATGCAACGGAATATGTCCGGCTCCGCCCGGGCACCGACATTCCGGTGCTGTGGGGAATGCTGTGGCACATTTTCCAGAACGGCTGGGAAGACAAGGAGTTCATCAAGCAACGCGTCTACGGCATGGACGACATCCGCAAGGAAGTCGAAAAGTGGAACCCGGAAGAGGTCGAGCGCGTGAGCGGCGTGCCGGGCGAGCAGCTCAAGCGCGTTGCCCAGATGTTCGCGACGCAAAAGCCCTCGTGCCTGATCTGGGCGATGGGACAGACCCAGCACACGGTGGGTACCGCCAACGTCCGCGCCAGTTGCGTTTTGCTGCTCGCCACCGGCAACGTTGGTGGGCCTGGAATGGGCGCGAATATTTTCCGTGGCCACACCAACGTGCAGGGTGCGACCGATCTCGGTCTCGATATCGTGACGCTTCCGCTCTATTATGGCCTCGCCGAAGGCGCCTGGAAACATTGGGCGCGCGTCTGGGAGGTGGAATACGACTGGCTGCTCTCCCGCTTCGAATCGAAGCAGATGATGGAGACGCCGGGAATTCCTTCCACGCGCTGGTTCGATGCCACGTTGATGCCGAAGGAGCAGGTTGCCCAGAAGGACACCCTGAAGGCCATGATCGTCATGGGCCATGGCGGAAATACCGTCACCCGTATGCCGGAAGCCGCGCAAGGCATCGAGGCGCTCGACCTGCTTGTGGTGGCCGATCCGGTTCCGACCACTTGGGCCGTGCTCTCCAACCGCAAGGACAACACCTATCTGCTGCCGACCGCCACGAGTTATGAGACCGACGGCTCACGCACGGCATCCAACCGCGCTCTTCAGTGGGGCGAGCAGATCATCAAGCCGATCTTCGAGTCGAAGAACGACAACGAGATCATGTATCTCCTGGCGAAGAAGCTCGGCTTGGCCGACCGGATGTTCAAGAACATCAAGGTCGAGGACAATGTGCCGGTAGCGGAAGATCTCCTGCGCGAGATCAACCGCGGCGGCTGGTCGACCGGTTATTGCGGCCAATCGCCGGAGCGGCTGAAGGCGCATATGAAGAACCAGGCCAAGTTCGATATGCTCACGCAGCGCGCGCCGAAAGACGTGCCCGAAATCGGCGGCGATTATTACGGCCTGCCTTGGCCGTGCTGGGGAGCGCCCGAGATCAGGCATCCCGGCACGCCGCTGCTCTACAACACCAACCTCTCCATCATGGACGGAGGCGGCACCTTCCGTGCCCGTTTCGGCGTGGAACGCGAGGTGAAGCTGCCGGACGGCACCTCGGTGAAGCACAACCTCCTGGCCGAGGGGTCCTATTCCAAGGACTCCGAGATCAAGGACGGATATCCGGAGTTCACTTACGGTGTGCTAAAGAAGCTCGGCTGGGACAAGGAACTCAGCGAGGCTGAAAGGGGTACGATCGAGAAGATCGGTGGCGCCAATCCGGACGCGATCTCGTGGTCGACCGATCTTTCCGGCGGCATCCAGCGCGTGGCGATGAAGCACGGCTGCATCCACTACGGCAACGGCAAGGCGCGCGCCATTGCGTGGAACTTGCCCGACCCGATCCCGGTGCACCGCGAACCGATCTTCACGCCGCGTCCGGAACTGGTCGAAAAATATCCCACGCTGCCCGACGCCAAGCAGTTCCGTGTGCCGAATATCGGCTTCACGGTGCAGCGGGCGGCGGTCAACAGGGGCATCGCCAAAGAGTTTCCGCTGATCCTCTCTTCCGGCCGCCTGGTCGAATACGAAGGTGGCGGCGAAGAGACCCGCGCCAACAAATGGCTTGCTGAGCTTCAGCAGGACATGTTCATCGAGATCAATCCGGCGGATGCGGCCGCGCGCAGCATTGCCGACGGTTCCTGGGTCTGGGTGACCGGCGCCGGAAACAACTCGAAAGCGCGCATGAAGGCGCTCGTCACCGAACGAGTCGGCAAGGGCGTGACCTGGTGTCCGTTCCACTTCGCCGGCTGGTTCCAGGGCGAAGATCAGCGCAGCAAATATCCCAAGGGTGCCGATCCGGTCGTGCTGGGCGAGAGCGTCAACACGCTCACCACCTACGGCTACGACCCGGTCACCGGCATGCAAGAACCTAAAGCCACGCTCTGTCAGGTCAGAGCGGCATAAGGAGCAACGACCATGGCACGTATGAAATTCCTCTGCGACGCCGATCGTTGCATCGAATGCAACGCTTGCGTCACAGCCTGCAAGAACGAAAACGAAGTGCCCTGGGGCTTCAACCGACGGCGCGTCGTCACCATCAATGACGGCAAGCCGGGCGAACGGTCGGTTTCCATGGCCTGCATGCACTGCACCGACGCGCCCTGCGCGGCGGTCTGCCCGGTGAACTGCTTCTACACCACGGCCGACGCGGTGGTGTTGCACTCCAAGGACCTGTGCATCGGCTGCGGCTATTGCTTCTACGCGTGCCCGTTCGGCGCGCCGCAATATCCCAAGGTCGGCAACTTCGGCTCGCGCGGCAAGATGGACAAGTGCACCTATTGCGCCGGCGGACCCGAGGCTGACGGCTCGCAGGCCGAGTACGACAAGTACGGCTCGAACCGGCT
>JAXDOO010000110.1:0-2956 GCA_034668865.1 Alphaproteobacteria bacterium | reverse complement strand
TCAAGCGCGGCGAGAAGATCGACCAGCGCCAGCTCATCGCCGACCTGGTCGCGCTGCAATACAAGCGCACGCAGCACGATTTCTCGCGCGGCACATTCCGGGTGCGCGGCGACACGCTCGATATCTTTCCGGCGCACTACGAGGACCGCTCCTGGCGCGTGAACCTGTTCGGCGACGAGGTGGAATCGATCGAGGAGTTCGATCCGCTCACCGGCCGCAAGTCGGACGAGCTGTCGTTCGTGAAGGTCTACGCCAATTCGCACTACGTCACGCCGCGGCCGACGCTGCTGCAGGCGATGGCAAGCATCAAGGAGGAGCTGCGCTGGCGGCTCGGCCAGCTCAACGCCGCCAGCCGGCTGCTGGAAGCGCAGCGGCTGGAGCAGCGCTGCATGTTCGATCTCGAGATGATGGAAGCCACCGGCAGCTGCGCCGGGATCGAGAATTATTCGCGCTATCTCACCGGAAGAAAGCCGGGCGAGCCGCCGCCCACTTTGTTCGAATATGTGCCGGACAATGCGCTGGTCTTCGTGGACGAAAGCCATGTCACCATTCCGCAGATCGGCGGCATGTATCGCGGCGACTTCCGCCGCAAGGCCACGCTGGCGGAATACGGCTTCCGCCTGCCCTCCTGCATGGACAACCGGCCGCTGCGCTTCGAGGAATGGGACGCCATGCGGCCGCAGACGATGGCGGTCTCGGCGACGCCCGGCCCGTGGGAAATCGAGCAGGCCGGCGGCGTCTTCGCCGAGCAGGTCATTCGTCCCACCGGGCTGATCGATCCGCCGGTGGAAATCCGCCCTGCCCGCACCCAGGTGGACGACCTGGTCGGCGAGGTGCGGCAGACAGCGGCCCAGGGCTATCGCACGCTCTGCACGGTGCTGACCAAGCGCATGGCGGAGGACCTCACCGAATATCTACACGAGCAGGGCATCCGCGTGCGTTACATGCATTCCGACATCGACACGCTGGAGCGGATCGAAATCCTGCGCGACCTGCGGCTCGGCGCCTTCGACGTGCTGGTCGGCATCAACCTGTTGCGCGAGGGCCTCGACATTCCGGAATGCGCTTTGGTCGCCATCCTCGACGCCGACAAGGAAGGTTTCCTGCGCAGCGAGACCTCGCTGATCCAGACCATCGGCCGCGCCGCGCGCAATATCGACGGCAAGGTGCTGCTTTATGCCGACCACGTCACCGGCTCAATGCAGCGCGCGATCGAGGAGACCAACCGCCGGCGCGAGAAGCAGCTGGAATACAACACGGCCAACGGCATCACGCCGGAGAGCATCAAGAAATCGATCGGCGACATCCTCTCCAGCGTCTATGAGCGCGACCATGTGCTGATCGAGACCGGCGCCGACAGCCCCACCGGCGAGGCCATCACCATCGGGCATAATTTCGAGGCGGTGCTGGGCGATCTGGAAGCGCGCATGCGCCAGGCGGCGGGCGATCTCGACTTCGAGGAAGCCGCCCGGCTGCGCGACGAGATCAAGCGGCTGCGGCAGACCGAACTGGCGGTGGTGGACGACCCGACCGCCAAATACGTGCGCGTGCAGCAAGGCGGGCGATATACACCCTCACCCACTCGCGGGGGTGTAGCGCGCGGCACCGCCGCGCGGGGTGGGGGCTCGCCCAGCAAAGTGCACAAGCCCGATCTCGATGAGATGGGAATCGCGCGCTATCACGAAGTCGCACCGCATCGCCCGGGCAAGAAGGGCGCGCCGCGCAAGCCTGACCTTGACGAGATGGGCCCGGGCGTGGAGTCGGTGCCGGGCAAAAGCGCCGGCCCGCGCTCGACCTTAGGTCGTCCGGGCATGCGCGGCGGGTGGAAGAAGAAGGGGCGCTAGCAACGGCTTCGACAAAGTTTCCATCGACTTGCCGAGCCCCACGGAACGGCGCAACATCCCCCGTTCGCGTTGTGCCCAGGGAGGCGATCATGAGCAGAATGTCTATCGATTGTCGCGAATACCCCAGTGACAGCAATTGCACGGTGGCGATTTCCGCCGACACCAAGAAAGAGCTGGTCGACGCGGCCGTGCAGCATGCCTGCGCGGTGCACGGCCATCAGGACACGCCGGAACTGCGCGAGCAGCTCGGCACCATGGCCAAAACCACCAGCTAGCCACACAGCGTCGATCCGTAGCTGTTTCGCGCCCGCCGCTGATGTTCGGTTTGGCCAGATGATCGGTGGCGGGCGTGCGCGCCGCTGCACGCTTCGTCGCCAATCCTTAACATTCGTTAACTTCGCTTGCTTCGATCTTGGGCAGCGTGCTGCGCGATTGTGTTCAGCCCTGTACCAAATAGAGCAACTGCAAGGCCGCGCATGAGCGTGACGCATGAGACTCATCTTGTATTGGATGAGGTCTTTTCGGGCAAAGCTGCTATATAGAGAACAACAACAATAAGAAAATTCGGGAACGCCCTGGATCACAACGATGGAGTTGGACCATGGCCCCGAATCTCGCTCTCTTGGCTTTCACGCCCGATCTCACCGGTCTTGCCGCGGAAACCGCCAAATCGTCCCGGCTGCAGCGGTTTTACGATTTCATCGTCACGCAACAGCGCCGTCACACCGCCAGCGAAGCCGCGCGCTAAGGCTCGGGAGCGACCGGCAATGGCGCCGCCCCAGTGGCTGCGCCCTACTTTGAAGGAGAAATTGTTATGCTTGCCGTTCTGATCTATCTCGCCCAGATGGTCCGCCGCATTTTGCGGAAAATCACGCACAGCATCTGGATTGTCGCCGTTAGCTTCCGTGAGGCGCAGGCGCTCCGCCGGAGCATGCGGCGCCGCTATATGGAGGAATAAGCCTCGTCATCAGCGCGGCGCGAATTGAGCGCGTTGGTGCGCCTGATCGCGCCGCGCCTGCAGGAGATATTCTTATGCTTGCTGTTCTTATTTATATCATGAAGGCGGTTCGTCGCGCGCTGCGCAAGCTCGTGCGCGGCATGACGATCCTTGT